>DASWID010000115.1 GCA_036397855.1 Thermodesulfobacteriota bacterium
TTTTGTAACTCGTGGCCGATTATGTTATCAAAGTGCATTGTTATCAAATTTGATTGTGTAGTAGATTGTTACTTTAATGTCAATCATCTCATTTTTGTAGAAGCCAGATATTTCAGGGTCACGATCTTTAAAACTATTTTCTTCTTTTATCATACCGTTCTTTCTACCTTCTTTGTCTTGATACAAAAGAAGCGATCCTTCGATCCTTCGATGAAACTCAGGGCTCAGGACAAGGCTGTCCAAAAATTTGCTAAAATCCACACCAAAATCTCCTCCCCCAACGTGTTGGGGGAGGATTAAGGTGGGGGGAGTAAACCTCTCTATAACCCAATTCGTTGCTAAGTTTCTAGTCATTTTCTATCAACCCCCATCCTAACCTTCCCCCTTTATTTAAGGGGGAAGGGATCTTTATTAAAGAGGGATTTAGGGAGATTTTAACGTCCACCCAGCCTCTTATCCCCCGATCATTTTGAATTTAAATGTGAAAGAACCAAGCTACGTATTTCGTCCTGCAAAACACTCAGATCCTTCGCGGCATTTAATATTCTTATCCTAGCCGGTTCGTCTTTTGCTATCAACATGTACCCCTGTCTTACACGCTCATGAAAATCGAGGGGCTCATCATCCATTTTGGTTCTGTCGTCCCTTTGGTCTAACCTAGACAATCCCTTCTTAACCGGAATATTAAGTAGTACTGTAAGCTTGGGGTGTACGTCTAGCGCGGATGCCTTTGCTAGCCTTTTCACGAGTGTGAGATCAAGCCTGCGTGCGTATCCCTGATAAACAATAGTAGAATCATAGAACCGGTCACAAATTACTATTTGACCGTCCCTGAGTTTCGGTATTATAAAGTCCTTAACATGCTGGGCTCTGTCTGCACAAAAAAGGCATAGTTCTGCAATTGGGTCTAATTCCAGCTCTCTCTCTTCCAATAGCATCCTTCTTATGAGTTTTCCTAAAGCACCCCATCCCGGCTCTCTGGTAAGTGATACCGTGTAACCCTTTAGCTCGAGAAATTCCTTTAGAAGCTTTGCCTGCGTACTCTTCCCACTACCCTCGATACCCTCAAATGTTATAAACATATTGGGCCCCTCAAAACGATTATAGTTAAGTTCTAAATTCTTTGGCTTTCGCAAAAGAGTTACTTGATAATATTTATAACTCATTATCAAGATTCAGGAATCCTACCATAAGATTGGGAAAGTTGTAAAATCAGTTTAACTGATCAATGAATGACCCGGAAAATACCTCCCAAGGTCGTGACTCTTTCTCGTTAACATATAAATACAGACTCACAGGTGCGCTCTGAACTATTTCAAAGATACTGCTATTCTATCACCGACATTCATTGAGCCTGAAAGGGTACAAACATAAGCGTCCAACCACAGGTATTGTTAGAAGTTCCAAAGGTACTGTAATAACTCAGAAATGCAATCTGGCATCCGTTTTATTTTCTGCACTCGTCTATAAAGGCCGTGAAAATTCTTTTTGAAATTTCACTAGATTCTAACTCGGCGTGCCACTGGATTCCAACTACAAACGATTCGATCGATTCCACACCCTCAATAACATCATCCGGAGATTTAGCACAAACCCTTAATCCGTTTCCCAACACCTTTATGGACTGATGATGATAACTCCTACTAATAAAGGTTTCATTATTCACAATTGCCCTGAGTTTTGTGCCCCCTAGTAGATGTATCTCATGTTCAAACCCATTTTCATGGCAGAGTGCGCCGGGTAATTGCGAACTTATGTCCTGATATAGCGATCCTCCGAAGAAAACATTTATTAGCTGCATCCCTCCGCAAATGCCCAAAACAGGCAGCTTATTTCTTACGGCGTTTTCAAGCGCTGTAATTTCCGATTCTGTTCTTTCAAGACTCATTGGTCTCAGTTTGGGATGCGGCTCCTCATCGTAAAACTTGGGATCCATATCCCTCGAACCAGGTAGTAAGAGACCATCAATTTCCAAGAACACCTCTTCAAGTAAGCCGATTTTTTCAGGAATAGAAGGAAGAAGAACAGGAAGTCCTCCAGCATCTGCCACGGCCAAAGCATACTTGCTCTCTATTTGAAAATTCCCATCTTTTATATCTGTAGTTATGCCTATAAGCGGTTTGGATTTATTCATTACACTAAATTTAACAAAATTCCCAGGTTTACGCTAACTTCACTTTGCTTACATACCGATCAATTCTTTCGGGAAATACTTTATAATCGCTCAAAATAATATTTATGGTAGTATTTTGCTGAAATAAAAATGAAAATAATTAGATGTTTGCCTGTTGCCTTATTTCTTATCCAATTTCCAATGCTTTTGCTGTCGGGTTGCGAGGGACTATTTAATCCTTTTACAGGTGAGTGGAAGGCAGGTATTATCACACTCGAATTTAAAGCCGATAAATACTTCAAACTTATCATAGGTGATACAATTTCAATTAACCTAAAGGGAAAATACAGCTATAACAAGAATACACTAATTCTAAATATCGATGGCGGCAGCGCTGTAAGTTTTTCCTATGAATTTAACAAAGAAAAGAACGAACTCTTATTGACTCCGGAAGCAGAATTCGAATATATAAAAACTACTGTAAGATTTCACAGGGAATGATTTTACAAGCGATGACTCTATCACACTGGGCGAGTCTCCTGTGTTTAAAGAGGCACTCATAGAGAATCAGCAAGAGCCTATTACGGCACAATCCATTGCTGTAGAGGGGAGAGTCATACCTGTAGATGTTAGATATTTCGTGGGCAAGCTCCTACAATCTCATGAATAGATTTATTTTCATTAATCCCTTTCAGAATGAAAAAAGCTTCAACGGAATTCCAAAAATTGCGTTAATAGGATGAATGTCATAGTTAGTCATGCTGAACTTGTTTCAGCATCTCTCGTTTTGATTAGATCCTGAAATATATTCAGGATGACCGGGTTGTGGTCGAATTAAATTTTTTAGACGTTATGTCATCCCCGAAATCAGTAGTCGGGGATCCATCCCCGCCACAAACGTGCGGGGACAGGCTCTGGATTCCCTATTAAGCCCGTGCTCGAACGTTTCCCCGATAAATTCTTTCGAGGACAAGTCTGTCGGGTAGAATTAGGGAATGACAACAAGGGGGTTAGCCTTGTTCTGAACAGTTTAATCGAAGGGCCTGTCCTGAGTCCTAAGTTCTGAGCATTGCATTGTCGAAGAATCGAAGGGTCGAAGGATCGAAGGGTTGCTTCTTTGTACCTGTGCTGAACCATGTCCTGACGATAGGTCAGGATCTATTCAGTATCAAGACAAAGAAGTGAGAGACAAAAAACAAAAATTCTAAGGAGGAGCAAGATGATAAGAACCAAGTCAGATTTTAAAGCAGATTCAAATAATCAAATCAAAAAGGAAAAATTCATAGCGCATAAGGCCGTTGTCTTAAAGCTATTCATTATCTTCAGCCTTA
>DASWID010000116.1 GCA_036397855.1 Thermodesulfobacteriota bacterium
GAGTCCAGGGAGTCATTGGAAAAGTTGTTAGATTATGTTCATCACAATCCAGTTTCGGGCAGATGGAACCTGGTGGATGATTTTGCTCTTTATAAACATAGCAGCGCCTCATTTTATGAACTCGGCCAATCTGGTAATCGTTTAATTACCGATTACCGTGACTTCCATTAGGTTTAATGCCTCAGAAACAGAATATTCGGTAACTTGTATGAGTATTTCAACGCTTGAATAATGCTATGGAGAGCTCTTTTTAGCTTTATTGTGATATCCGGCAATCTGTGCATGGCGCAGGAGAATATCCGGTTTGACAGAATATCAGTGAATGAGGGTCTTTCCCAATCGGATGTGAGGAGTATGGCCCAGGACCGATTTGGATTCCTGTGGATTGGAACACGCGATGGATTGAATAGATATGACGGGTTGGAGTTTCGTAAATATGGCCAAGAGAAAAATGACTCAACCTCTCTTCAATTTAATCAAATCCTGGATCTGGCGGTTGACTCAGCAGGCAATATCTGGATAGGTTCCGTTAGAGGACTTAGTATTTATAATTATCGAAAAGATAGCTTTCAGAATTTTTTTCCGGAGAACAAGGAACCAGAGGACTTAGATATCAATCATATTTTATTAACCGGAGAATACACCGCGCTTTTGTCAACCAGCAAAGGCTTGATGAATTTCGACTTGAAGCAAAAGAGGTATTTTATTGATAAAGACCTGCTATTATTTAAAGGTATGCGGGTTTCATATGCGGCTCAGACCCCCGAGCATGGATTGTGGGTTGGAACAGATCGCGGGGTATTCATGAAACCCTCTGTTCAGTCCACCTGGGTCAGGCTTCTTGATGATAGTAGTATTCAGCATATTTACTTTGATCCCAACGGTAAGGTCTATCTCGCTGCGTCAAGAGGTCTTTTTAGATATGACTTCGAAAAAAAGAAAATGGAGCAGATCATCCTGCCGCGTGGTTCCGCTTCAGTAAACAACGTTATCAGGACGAAGAATGGCGAACTGTGGATAGCGGCCAATAAAGTGATTGTGCTGGATAAAAATGACATCGTTAATTACGTACTGGCCCATGATAGGTCTAACAATTATAGTCTTTCTGAAGACAGGGCAAGGGTTCTTTTTCAAACTCACGATAATGTTATTTGGGTCGGCACTTCTGGTTATGGGTTGAACAAGTTCAATCCGGATGTTGCGCAGTTCTCCTATCTGGGTGAACAAACACAATTGCCACTATCGTCAAATTATGTTTCGTCAATATACACCGCAGATGACACTACATTATTGGTGGGCACCTCGCGGGGGCTGGATATAATCAATCTTACAACAAAGTCAGCCAGGCATTTTTCCAACAGCAAAGACCTGTTTCAAATCCTTAAGATTGGTGCTGACAGGCAAAACAATATCTGGGTCTCTACATCAGGTGGCTTCATGCTCTACTCAGACGACAAGTTGATTCCGAAAAACATTTCTTTGAAGTCCATCTACTATTTTGCCGAATGGGATAATACGAGTCTCATTCTGGCGACACTTGTAAATGGAATATATTTATTTGACAGAAAGACGGATCGTACGTCTTTATTTATTCCGGCAAGCGATCTGCCGGAAGAAGTCTCTTGCATGTTGGTTGAAGATGATCACTTATGGGTGGGATGCAAAGATGGTTTGAGGTTGTACGATAGAAAAGGACAATTGACAAAGCACTTTAAAGCAAGTATCGATGGACGTGGATCGCTTCATTCTTCTTTCATAAAATCCCTTTACCGCGATACCCATAAAAATTTATGGATTGGGACATGGGGCGGAGGTCTTAGCATGCTCAATACAAGAGACAGTACCTTCACAACCTATATTGAAAACAATGGTTTACCGAACAATGTTGTTTACGGTATGCTGGAAGATAAGTCCGGTACACTTTGGTTAAGCACTAATCTTGGCATATCAGCCTTCAATTTTAAAGACGGAGTATTCCGAAATTTTGATTTTTTTGATGGCTTACAAAGCAATGAATTCAATACCGGGGCTTACTTTAAATCATCAACCGGGAAACTCTATTTCGGAGGGATAAATGGTTTAAGTTTCTTTAATCCCGAAGAAATACTGGCTCATCATCCTGTACCTCAGATCCTGAAGACTTCTGTTACTGTTAATAACAAGATGCTAACCTTTCCTGGTAGCGACAGTTTAAGAAATGTCCTGATGATTGATAAAATCAGAGCCAGTTGGAGAGAAAATGATATAGGGGTAGCGTTTACTGTGATCGATTTCAAACAAGCGCAAAGGCACACCTTTCAATACGCTATAAAAGATTCAACGTGGTACGATATAAGTAATCGGAGAAGCTTTGAATTAATCGATCTGCTCAGTGGGCCTTATGAAATCAAAGTGAGAACAAGAAAACCAGACAATAGTTGGGGTCAGGAGGTAGTTTTATTGGCGATTGACATTGTTCCTCCTTTATGGGAGAGAGTGTGGTTCAGAATAATTGTTGCGCTTGCCTTTTTGGCAGTACTTTTTGGGGCCTTCCGATATAGAGTGACACAGCTAAGAAGAACAAATGTGCTTCTCAATAAGCTGGTCAAAGACCGGACAAAAGAGATCAAGGAGAGCGAAGAACAAGTACAAACAATAATCAAAAATGCTCCAGACGCAGTTATTGCAATGGATGAAGATGGCCGAATTGTCAAATGGAACGCTAAATCCGAAGTGCTTTTTGGATGGACAGAAGGAGAAGTAATCGGCCGACCGCTAAACGACATCATCATCCCTCACCGCTATCGTGAGTCTCATCAAAAGGGGTTGCATCACTTTATTCGAACGGGAGAAGGGCCTGTACTTAACAAAACAATAGAAATACAGGCGCTTCATAAAAAAGATTATGAGTTTGATATTTCGCTCAGCATTTCACCCACAATTGTCAAGGAAAAGTACCTGTTCGTTGTTTTTGTTCGTGATATTACTGAGCAAAAAGCTGCCCGGGAGAAGATAATGTCACTCAATACTGATCTTGCGCAGAATATCGATAAGCTTGAGGCCTCTAACAAAGAGCTTGATGCCTTCAGCTATTCAGTTTCCCATGACCTTCGCGCACCTCTCCGCGCTATCCATGGATACACAAAAATGTTATCCGAAGGTCATACTGACAAACTGGATGATGAGGGGAAGCGGTTGATGGAAACTGTTTTAAGAAATACAGTGAAAATGGGGCGATTAATTGACGACCTCCTTACTTTTTCCAAACTGGGCAAAAAGGACCTTCGAATAACTGCCGTAGATATGACCAAACTCGCTACATCAATTCTAAACGATATAAGATATTCTTCGCCATCAATAAAAGCCAATATTGTGATTCATCCATTATTGCCAGTGGATGGTGACTCCAGTTTGTTGAGCCAGGTCTTTACTAATTTGATATCAAATGCAATAAAGTATTCAGAAGGAAAGGACACTCCGGTAATAGAAATCGGATCACGGGAAGAGGAAGATGAAGCCATCTATTATGTAAAAGATAATGGAGCCGGCTTTGATATGAAGTATTATGATAAGCTCTTTGGAGTTTTCCAGCGATTGCATCGCGAGGAAGAGTTTGAAGGTACAGGAGTAGGCCTTGCCCTTGTTAAACGAATCATCACGAGGCATGGAGGCAGAGTTTGGGGGGAGGCAGAAGTCGGGATGGGTGCAACCTTCTATTTTTCATTGATCAAAAAAAACTAAGCGGTCATAAATTCATTTATATGAGTAACGAAGAAATTGAAATTTTGCTGGTTGAGGACAGTAAGGAGGACGCTGCCTTAGTCATTAGAGCTCTCAAGAAAAGAAATCTTGCGAACAAGCTTGTCCACCTCAAGGATGGTGTGGAGGCTTTGGATTTTATTTATGGAACAGGTGCCTACGAAGGGCAAAAAACAAGTTTCCTTCCAAAAGTTATCCTCCTTGACTTAAAAATGCCCAGACTAGACGGCATGGAG
>DASWID010000117.1 GCA_036397855.1 Thermodesulfobacteriota bacterium
GTTATCACGCAAAGAGAAGATAGAGATTCTGCGGCGCTGGGAATATGATGCAAGAGAGCTTCAGGTAGCTGAAGAAGAAAATATGATAGGCACCAATGCTGATATCTTAGGCCAAATCATGAGGGCTCTCCTCCAGCTTGACGAAAAATCAGAAGTAGAGCGCCTAGAGAGTTCACCCTCATCAAAGCAGGGTGGAGAATGATCAGTGCTGCTATAACATTTGTTACTCCCTGTCGCTTAATGGCTATTTCTATGTTGGAGACTATATGAGAATGCACGGAGTCAACCAGTGAAAGTAAATACTCTAATTGTTGTTTTTTTACTTTTTTTAGCGGCATGTAGAAGAGATGATCCTGAAATGATGGACAAGATGGTAAGACACACACTTACCTCCGCCAAAGTTAATATTTTGAAAAAGCTTGAACCGCGCGATCCTAAACTTGTTGAATTAGGCAAAAATCTTATGTTCGACAGAATATTGAGTGGTAGGAAGGATATTTCGTGTGCAACCTGTCATCATCCATCATTACATACAGGGGATGGGATTTCGCTTTCGATTGGAGTTGGAGGAAAGGGTCTAGGTCCCACTCGAGTGCTCGGTGAAGGTAGGGCTTTTAATACGCGTAATGCGCCGGATGTTTTTAATAGAGGGTTCCCCGATTTTAAAGCCATTAATTGGGATGGAAGTATATCTTTAGGAGAAGATAAATTAGATGAAACCCCCGCTGGGAAAGATCTTCCGCCAAGCCTTGATGGTCCATTAGCAGCCCAGCAGTTATTTGCATTGGCTTCTCGCCAGACAATGCGTGGACAAGTCGATGACTCAGTCGCTATTGACAAGACACCAAATGAACTGGCGTCAATCCCAGATGACGATTTTAAGGCAATATGGAAAGCATATATGGCTAGATTGATCGGAGATCCTCCCGGTGAGGGTGGAATTCCTGAATACATAGAACTATTTAAAGCTGCTTATCCGAAAGTCCCTCTCGACAAAATCGGCATTCAGCACGCTGTTAATGCAATAGCCGCTTGGGAAATAGATACATGGACCTTTACAAATTCTCCATTCGATCGCTATGTGGCAGGAGAGAACAATGCCCTGAATAAAGCCCAGAAGCGCGGCGCCCTACTCTTCTACGGAAAAGCACGGTGTTACGAATGCCACTCGGGAAGCCTATTGACCGACATGAAATATCATAACATTGCATCGCCACAGATTGGTCCCGGAGTTGGAGAAGTAGCCCCACTCGATCTAGGTCGTGGAGGTATAACCAATAAACCTGAAGATAAATTTAAATTCCGCACTCCACCCCTAAGAAATGTTGCATTGACAGGTCCGTGGATGCACTCAGGTGCATATACAAATCTCGAGGCTGCCGTTCGCCATCATTTAAATCCTAAAGAATCATTAAGAATTTATGATTCCAGTCAGCTTGATCCACGGTTTCAGGATATGGTTCATAATAAGGAAATAATAGAGGCGGGCGTATTAAATACAATTGATGGAGTAGTAGCTAATCCAATAAATTTAAGTGATCGAGAATTTTCCGACCTTATGGATTTCCTTCATTCCCTCACAGATCCAAAAGCGCTGGATCAGTACAGCGAAACACCTGAAAAAGTGCCCAGCGGCCTTCCAATATATGATTAGATAACACTCGTCAATACTTAAATCGATTAGACCGTTCCTCAATATTAGAAAGGGCCGATCACTAACGCTTTGAAGAAATACAATGGGGAGAGCTGTTAAACTCGCTCCCCCCCAAATTAATTTCGTGAAAAGAGCTAAAGCTTACTGTACAAATAGGATCCAGGCGCCCTGCTCACCTTGAATCGTTCCCTGAAGCTCAACATTTTCTCTACTGGACATGGATTCGATCTTGTGAATAGCTTCCTCTGATCCTTCCAATGCATAGACTTGACCACTTTTTGTCTTTACAACATGCAAATGCGGTTCAGCTTCATTACAGGGTCCAGTCGCTACAATCTGTTTAAAGTTTAAAGACTCATAATTAGGTAGCAAGCAGACTATCGTACCGGTGACTGAAGTGGCCTCAGAGGGTTGCGGTTGTGCTGCTGATGCCGACGCTAGAACCCAACCCCTAGTATGGCCTTCAACAATACCTTCAACAGTCTTGGTTTCACCAGTTTGCTTCCCTATCATCTTGGCTTCTTCGGACGTAGCTTTTATTACATAAGCTTTACCATCTGCTCCAACCTCAACGAGTGCTCCCTTGCACTCAACCCATGTATCGTTCATAACGAGGTTTCCTTTCTCATCAGACTCAACGCAATACACCTTCCCCTTAACGGACCCCATCTTATCCATCTTTTTCATCCCTTCATCGCCTTTCATCTCGCCTTCCTGGGCCGCTCCCATATTGGATAAAGAGATTGAAAACATCAATGCAAACATAAGGAACATTAAATACATGATCCCTTTTTTCATACTTAAC
Source organism: Thermodesulfobacteriota bacterium (assembly GCA_036397855.1). NCBI lineage: Bacteria > Pseudomonadati > Thermodesulfobacteriota > Thermodesulfobacteriota bacterium. Next base: position 2,460 of record DASWID010000117.1, read on the forward strand.
TACCTCCTTGCTTTTATTTTTCTAAATTCAACTATATTCGGCATTGAAATTTTTTAGATATTATACAGGAAGAAAAACAATTAATGAATACCCTCTTGCCATTATCCAATTGTACTATAATGCGTCGAAGTAACCTATAAGACCAATGTCATAATTCTATATTTAAATATAAACTTATCAAGTATTATAAAAGTTACAAAAAATAGTTTCGATTGCCATTATTTCTATAACAGACCGTACTTGTCGTTTCATGAATCAAGTGTATAATCTTTTTTCTCATTGTCGGGGCGTAGCGCAGCTGGGAGCGCGCGGCGTTTGGGACGCTGAGGTCGGAGGTTCAAATCCTCTCGCCCCGACCACATTTTCCAATGCAGGATGCACGATTCAGGATGCAAGAAAAAGCATGCATCTTGTATCATGAATCATGATATATTGGCGCCCATAGCTCAGTTGGACAGAGCAACGGCCTTCTAAGCCGTGGGTCGGGGGTTCGAATCCCTCTGGGCGCGGGAAAAATCAATGGTGGGTGTAGCTCAGCTTGGTTAGAGCACTGGGTTGTGGCCCCAGAGGCCGCCG
>DASWID010000118.1 GCA_036397855.1 Thermodesulfobacteriota bacterium
CAACCGGTTATTCGTATCATCGAGGACTTGCATTGGGTAGACCCATCGACTTTGGAATTTCTTAGTCTCCTTGTGGAACGCGTACCTACTGCTCCCATTTATACTCTTCTCACTTTTCGCCCGGATTTCTTCCCCCCATGGACATTTCGTTCACACATCACCCAGATAACGCTAAACCGTTTATCACAAAAACAGGTGATGGTTATGGCTGAGAGGGTGGCAGGAGGCAAGACTCTGCCGTTAACTGTGATTAAGCAATTGGTGACGAAAACCGATGGAGTTCCGCTCTTTGTAGAAGAGTTAACCAAAATGATTTTGGAGTCAGGATTACTTAGAGAGCAGGATGGATCCTATGAACTAACAGGTCCCCTCCCGCCGCTGGCAATTCCCACAACGCTGCATGATTCACTCATAGCCCGACTCGACAGGTTAGTCACTGCAAAAGAGGTGGCACAATTGGCAGCCACACTTGGAAGGGAGTTTAGCTATGAATTGCTCCAGGCGGTCTCGCCCTTTGATGAGGCGACTCTGGAGAGAGAATTAGCAAAGCTAGTGGATGCAGAACTTCTCTATCAGAGAGGTATACCGCCCCAAGCCAGATACATCTTCAAACACGCACTAATTCAGGATACGGCATATCAATCTCTGCTAAAGAGTAAAAGGCAGCTTTACCATCAGAAAATTACGCAAATTTTAGAGGAGAAATTCCCCGATACCATCGAGACCCAGCCTGAACTTTTAGCCCATCACTTTACTGAGGCAGGCCTATTTGAGCAAGCGATTCCCTATTTGAAGGATGCAGGACAGAGAGCCAGGGAAAGATCGGCCAATTTGGAGGCCATCAGTCATCTCACTAAGGGTCTGGAGTTGCTCAAGGCAATGCCAGACACAACTGAGCGTACACAGCAAGAGTTGGACCTGTTGATCACACTTGGGCCAGCTTTAATAGCAACTAAAGGCTGGGCTGCCCCAGAAGTCGAGCAAGCCTATGCACGCGCTCGAGAGCTCTGCCAACAATTGGGTGAAACCCTCAAGCTTTATCCAGTTCTATGGGTCCTTTGCTCATTCTATCTTGTGCGAGCGGAGCACAATTCAACGCATGATCTTGGGAAAATACTCTTCAATATGGCTCAACGTAATGACGATGCGGAAATCTTCTTAGCCGCCCATCATGCATTAGGTATGGCCCTATACTGTCTTGGAGATTTTACCCCTGCCAGAAAACATTTAGAACAAGGCATTGCCCTCTATGATCCTCAGAAGCACCGCGCTCATACCTTGTTTTTCGGCCCGGACCTTGGAGTATTTTGCCTATCATGGGAAGCTCATGTTCTATGGCAATTAGGCTATCCCGAGCAGGCCCTAAAGAAGTGCCGCGGTGCTCTGACACTGGCTAATGATCTATCTCACCCCTTAAGCCTTGCTTTGGCCCTTGACTATGCTTCAATGTTTCATCAATTTTGCAGGGATAGAAATTCTGCTCGAGAAAAAGCAGAGGAAGCAATCGCTTTATGTACTGAGCATGGCTTTGTGTATTACTTGGCATGGGGAAATATTATTCAGGGCTGGACACAGGCTGTACAGGGGGAGGCTAAGAAAAGTATTGAAATAATGCATCAAGGGCTAGCTGACTTGCGTTCCACTGGGGCAGAGAGATCCCTTCCCTATTATCTTGCCTTGTTGGCTGAGGCATATGGTGAAGCTGAAAGGGCCGAAGAAGGCTTGAACGTGCTAAGAGAGGCCTTTTCTTTTGTTGATAAAAAGTCGGAACGATGGTGGGAGGCGGAGCTTTATAGGTTAAGGGGGGAGTTGCTGTTAAAGCTGAACGCTGCCGAGGCCGAAGTTGAGGATTGCTATCGGAAGGCCATGGAAATTGCCCGCCGCCAGAGTGCAAGGTCCTTAGAGCTGCGAGCAGTGACTAGTTTTAGTCGTCTTTTGCAGAAACAGGACAAGAAAGAAGAAGCACTGCAGATGCTGGCCGAGATATATAGCTGGTTCACAGAGGGATTTGATACCCCGGACTTGAAGGAAGCACAGGCGTTGCTTGGAGAGCTCTCGCGAAAATAATACAACCACTCAAAAATGTGTAACATGCCGTACTATCATAAAGTGCTCATAATCATTAATTTAGTTTACTCCTTCGTAAATTGGGTTTTCAAACTCATATTGCGTTTGGTGTTTAAACATTCTAATTTAAAATCTCATAAAGCCTTTTTTAACAAGGCTTGACAGACTTTTATTAAAGGGAGGTAAATTATGGTAAACAACAAAATTAGAAGTATTACAGGTGCTGAAATCGTGCTAAAGGAAAAAGCGGTGGAAGAATTAAAGGCAAGTTTGCGGGGCGAATTAATCCTTCCCGAAGATGAAGGATATGATGATGCACGCAAGGTTCATAACGGAATGATAGACCGGCATCCATGCCTGATTTTGCGCTGTGCCGGGGTTTCGGACGTTATATCTGCTGTCAATTTTGCTCGTGAGAACAAGCTTATTCTCGCGATAAGAGGAGGCGGCCACAATGTTGCCGGATTTGCCGTGTGGGATGATGCTGTTGTAATCGACCTATCATCCATGAAGAGCATTCGAGTTGATCCCACGAAGCGGACTGCCCGCGCTGCAGGTGGATGCACATGGGGCGATCTTGACCACGAAACCCATGCTTTTGGGTTAGCAACTACTGGCGGGATCATCTCTACCACAGGAATCGCCGGTGTCACTCTTGGGGGTGGTATCGGTTACCTTACGCGAAAGTGCGGCCCGTCGTGCGACAAACCTAATTTCGGTTGATGTGGTGACTGCAGACGGTCGTTTCATCACTGCAAGCAATAAAGAGAACAATGATCTATTCTGGGGCTTGCGTGGTGGTGGTGGCAACTTTGTGATTGTTACATCCTTCGAGTTCAAGTTGCATCCCGTTAGCACGGTATTCGCTGGCCCAATACTCTATTCACTCCAAGAGGCCAGAGGTGCTATGCGTTTATACAGGGAATACATGGCAAAGGCACCCGAAGATATGAGCGGTCTCTTTTCTTTCCTGGTAGTACCGCCGGGGCCGCCTTTCCCTGATCATTTACACAATAAAACTGTCTGTGGGGTCGTGCGTTGCTATGCTGGACCAACGGAAAAGGCGGAGGAGGTTATCCGACCACTCCGTAAATTTGGTCCTCCTATATTTGAGTACCTCGGCCACATACCCTATCCCGCTCTTCAAAGCGCACTCGACGCCCTTGTACCCTTTGGGCTACAGTACTATTGGAAGGCCGATTTCGTTAAGGAGCTGATTGACGATGCTATTGAGGTGCACCTTAAGTATGGGCCTGATATTGCCAAGTATAATTCAGCACTTTACATCTATCCCACTAGTGGGGCAGCTCATCGTGTTAAAAAGGACGAGACTGCTTTCAATCACCGAGATGCAGACTTCGTACATGTAATTGCCTCGGCGAATTCTGACCCGGCTGATACACCCAAGAACAGTGAGTGGGTCCGGGAGTACTGGTCTGCGCTCCATCCCTACTCCGCCGGTGGGGCGTACCTGAATTTCATGATGGAAGAGGGAGAAAATAGGATAAAAGCTACTTACGGTGATAACTATGAGCGTCTGGTCCAGATCAAAAACAAGTACGATCCAACAAACCTTTTCAGAGTTAACCAGAACATTAAGCCAACAGTCTGATAACATTATACCCCTTAAGATAAAGCATAGATAGGCACAAGCGATAGGCGAGGTTTTCCAACCTCGCCTTCCAAAAAACCTCCTTTACCATTCATGGGGACCAACCATGATGGGAGTGATTCTTCAATGTAGAGGAAACCTTCAGGTTTCCACATCCAACGGTCATTCCCGAAGAATGTAATCGGGGATCCATCAAATAGTCATGCTGAATGAATATGAGAAATCTTTCTTTGTAAAACCAATCCTAAAATAGGGTTTAATTAAACTACAAATATCAACGACACTCCTATGATCCATGACTTCTTGAGATAAAACAATTGGCAATTGCAGGCCCCGTTCGTTTTTTTATTCATCAAACGAAGTTACATATTATCATTAAAACGTATAATATTTTACAACTAAGTTATATTGCTAAAATAATTATTTTAAATCATGAATAATTTCAATTTTGAATGGGATGAGAATAAGAATCGCGAAAATCAGAAAAGGCATAAAGTTCTTTTGAGGAAGCGAAAAGTTTCTTTTACGATGTCAATGCCAGACTAATTTGGGACCCAGACCATTCTGAGGAAGAAGATCGTTTTATTTTGTTAGGTTTGAGTGACAAACTTCGAATGTTGGTAGTTGGTCACAGCTATCGGGAAGAAGATGAGGTGGTAAGAATTATATCCGCAAGGAACGCAACGAGGAATCAAACAAAATTTCATGAAAGGAGAAAACGAAATGAGAAGAGAATATGATTTCTCTAAATCTGTAAGAAATCCTTATATAAAAAAACTTAAAAAACAGATTACGATACGTCTTGAAACCGAGACAATTGATTATTTTAAAAAGATTGCGGCAGCGCCAGACATCCCATATCAGAAGTTGATGAATCTTTTCCTAAAGAACTGTGCTCAGAATAAAATCAAGCCTTCAATAAATTGGAAAAGCTCATGAATTGCCCATAGTCCAGATGTGTCACTAATATTCTCCAGTAAATTTGTATAAGAATAAATCGTATTAATATTCTCAATTTGATTTTCTAATATGTTTTGATTTACAATAAATCGAATATTAGGTTGCATCATTTAATCCAAAATTTGAATTCAATCATTTAAAACTGAGATGGATCAGATTAATAATCAAATAGAACAAGCTCGAAAAAATTTATTAGATCTAACTATGTTTAATCGGCTTCTAAATCATAAGCCGACTAAAAGAAGGACTCTCAAAATAGTGGATGAAATTCCTAGAGAAATTTATGAAATTTTGGTTATTAAAGAAAAGGCTATGGAATTTTCACCAAAAATTACTAATAACTCTGTAAATATTCAGCAGGAAAAACCCTCATTTGAAGCACAGAAGGAAATTCAAATTTACTCAGAAAAAGATGATGAATCGATACTTTGGGAGTTGCCACCACCCGATTCAGAATTAGCCAATAAGTATAGTGACCGGTTCCTACAAACAAATTTGGAAGCTGAATCACTTCAGAAACATTTATTCTATGTTTTTCAAGAATCTAATTCAGTTCTTGAGGAACAGGGTTATACAATTCTTTTTCTAGCTCTGGGTATTTTAGAATGGACAGAAAGTCCTAATTCATCGGAATCAAGACGAGCACCTCTAATATTAATCCCTACAGAACTAGAACGCTTAAATGTTCGTTCGAGATTCAAGCTCAAGTGGACAGGTGAAGACATCATTACAAATATTTCACTTAAGGAAAAACTCAAACAGCAATTTATCTCATTACCTGATTTTGAAATGCCCGACACTAAAGAAGGAATCGTTTCTTACTTTGACTCCGTTAAGAAATCAATATCTTCAATGTCAAGTTGGAAAATTTATAGTGATATATATTTGGATTTCTTCAGTTTTACCAAATTTGTAATGTGGAAAGACCTTGATTTGAAGAATTGGCCAGACGATATGTCTCTAGAGAGCTTTCCATTAATTAGATCTATATTTGACCCCTCCTATGAGTATGAGAGTTGTTATAATGGATTTTCTGAAAGAGAAATCGATGAGAAACTCAGTAGCCGAGACGTTTATCATATCATGGATGCTGACCCTTCACAAATAGCAGTTATAGAAAATATCAAAGCAGGTCAAAATCTAGTAGTTGAAGGACCTCCTGGAACAGGAAAATCTCAAACTATTACAAACTTAATCGCAGAACTTCTAATTAAGCAAAAAAGCGTTCTCTTCATTAGTCAGAAGATGGCGGCACTTGAGGTTGTGAAAAGCCGTCTTGATTCTTTAGGTCTTGGAGATTTTTGTCTTGAGTTACATAGTCGAAAAACTAAGAAGAAAGATATGCTCAAAGAACTTGAACGCACTATCAATATTACTCCTCCAAATGCGCATGTACCCGAAAATGATTTTGAACATTTAGAAAACCTTAAATCCGAACTTAATAATTATGCTAAAGCATTAAGAGAAGGAGTTGGGGATTCTGGAATAAATGTATATGAACTATATCAAATAAAGGAAAGGGTCTATCGCCACTACAAAAATGTCAATCGCGAGATGCCAACTGTCTTATTTCAGTCCCCAGAAAAGGTAAACCAAAATCAATTGAGTTTGGCAAAATCAAAAATTAAGGAATTAGAGGAAATATTACCTTTAGTAAGACTTATTAGCAGTAATGCCTGGAGGGGTTGCGAACCTGAAAACGTGTTGCAATCCGATGAAATAATAATTAAAGGCTTGATCGATGAATGTTTAGAAAGTTTAAAAATTCTTAACGATTCGAACAAAAGTCTGTCCGAGGCGTGTGCCATAAATACTTCTCTATGTTTGAATGACATAACTAAATCTTTAGAAGCAGCTATGGTGATGGCAGATTCCGAACCAATTGATCGTAATGTTTTGCTAAATTCAGAGTGGAATGAACCTAGTGAAAAAGCTTCAAATATTATTGAGATGATAGAATCATTTCATAATGAACTTGAAAAAATACTTAAAAAATTTAAAACTGAGTCACTTGACCAAGATATTTCTAAAGTACTTGACCAATTCAATACGGAGTCTGGAAAATTTCTAAGGTTTCTACCTTTTACAAAATATCGTTCACTTAAGCGTGAAATCAACTCTTTTTACAAGGAGAAATCAACTCCGAAAAACAATCGAGAGATAATCTCAGATCTCCAAAGTTTAGTCGATCTCCTAAATCAACGTGAACAGATTAGGGAATTTAATAATCCAGGAAAATCATTATTTGGTTCTCTGTGGAAAAGTGAAAATAGCCATTCAAATGCTCTACGAAATTTCTCGAAATGGATTACCACTTACCGCAAACAAATACTAAGCAAAGTGCTTTCTGAACGTTCGGCAGACCTTATTAATTCTGGAATATCAAGACAAGAAATCGAAAAACAAATTAATGAAGTAGAAGAAAATGCAAAAAGATTTCATGATAAAATCAATGTTTTAAAAATGAAAATTAATTCAGAGTATGAATTTATTTTCGGTACTGATATAAACAATGTTTCTTTCTCTCATATAACTGCTCAATTACAACTTTGGAGAGCAGAGCTAGGGAAACTACATCTGTGGTCACAATATGTTACACGCAAAAACAACTTAAAGCAGACCATAGCTGAGCCAATACTCCAATTTGTTGAAAATGATAGCGTAGTACCCGAGGATCTAGAATGTTGCTTCCAGGGGAATTTTACAAACTATCTTTTAAATTTTGCTTTTAAAGAACGGCCAGCTTTATTAACTTTCATAGGGGAATTACATGAAAAAAAAATTAGAAGTTTCAGAGATCTAGATCTCGAGATAATTCGTAGGAACCGGGTCAGGCTAAAGAACGAACTGTACCGAATGCGTCCACCAATATCAGGTGGGTCATCTAAAGGATCCGAAGCTGGGATTCTTATGGGAGAAATGAATAGAAAAAGGGGACATATGCCTATACGGAAACTCCTTATCAGTTGCGGTAATCTAATACAGAAAATCAAACAATGCTTTATGATGAGTCCACTCTCTATTGCACAGTTTCTTGATCCCACCACCATTAGATTCGATGTAATTATTTATGACGAAGCAAGCCAGGTAAAGCCAGAGGATGCAATTGGATCTCTATTACGAGGTAACCAACTTGTAGTTATGGGAGATACAAAACAGCTTCCTCCTACCACTTTCTTTGATGTTATGATTGAAAGGGATGAAGAAGATCATGAAATTTCCGTTCAGGTAACTGACATGGAAAGTATTTTACACCTTTGTAAGACAAGTTTCCCTACCAATATATTGAAATGGCACTACCGTAGCAAACATGAATCATTAATAGCCGTTTCTAATCAAGTGTTTTATGATAACAAACTTCTCATATACCCCTCTCCTGTTAATGATCCTGATCAGTTGGGACTTAAACTTGAATACCTTCCACATTCGATCTATGATCCTGGTCGTAGCTCTGTAAATCGTATTGAAGCTAAAGAAGTAGCTAAGGCCTGCATAGAGCATTATAAAAGGTATCCTAAGAAGAGCCTTGGAGTAGGGACTTTCAATATAAAACAGCAAGAAGCGATTCTCGAGGAAATTGAATTGCAACTTCGGCAAAATCCAGAGATGGAAGAATTTTTTAGAAGTGACAGAGAGGAACATTTTTTCGTCAAAAACTTAGAAACTATACAAGGCGACGAAAGAGATGTCATTTTTTTAAGTATAGGTTTTGGCAAGGACGTCGACGGAAAACTTAGTCATAACTTTGGGCCTCTTAACAAAGATGGCGGTTACAGACGGCTAAATGTTCTTATAACACGTGCCAGAGAGAGGTGTGTTGTTTTCTCAAACTTCAAATCAGCCGATCTTAGTGTCGACGAAAACTCTGTTTTTGGATTACGAGCCTTAAAAACCTTTTTAGAATTTGCAGAGCATAGAAAGCTTACCAATATAGGGACGTTTGAAGAAGATACGGAGTCTCCCTTTGAGGAATCAGTCTATACGTTTCTAAAAGATCATGGTTATACAGCAAATAAACAAATCGGTTGTGCCGGATTTCGAGTGGACATTGGAATTATTGATTCAGATCAGCCAGGTAAGTATCTAATGGGTATTGAATGTGATGGAGCAAAGTATCATTCCTCACCCGTTGCCAGAGACAGAGATAGGTTGCGGCAACAAATCCTTGAGGATAAAGGTTGGTACGTCCATCGAATATGGTCAACAGATTGGTATAGAAATCGTAAAGAAAGTGAGAAAAAACTGCTTGAAGCAGTAACAAAAGCCAGGGAAAAACAATCGCTTGATAATTCTTCTCATCAAGCTCAAAACTCAATAATATTGAAGCACAATAACGATGTAAAAGACCCTGATGGACCAGAATGGTTGAAACTTTACTTCTCCGATCAAACACCTTCAATTTACGAAAAATATGTAAGCCAAAATAATCAATCTCTTAAAGATGAAATTTTGGACTATAATGTCTGCACTTACTTAGGTATTTCCACTGACGGAGAATTACACGAACAACCTATAGAGAGCCTTAGTCAAGCTGTAGCTCAAGTTGTTAAAATAGAAGGTCCAGTACGTCTTGACGAAGTTGTTCGCCGTATACGTACTCTTTGGGGACTAGGGCGAGCTGGTGACAGAATTTATGAGTCAATTGAAAAAGCAGCAAGACAAGCTGAAAGAGATGGAAAATTGAACATTCATGGTAACTTTCTGTGGCCCGCTGATCTAAAAGAACCGAAAGTGCGAAAACGGATCGCTGATCCACCACCTAAGATTGATTTAATATGTGAAGAAGAAATTGCCGAAGCTTTAAAATTGGTACTTAAACATCAACACGGCACTCTGCAAGATGATTTAGCAATTCAAGCGTCAAGGCTCTTGGGATTTCAGGCCACTCGCAGTGATACCAATAGCAAAATTGACAACGTTATTGAAAAGCTCAAAACAGATGGCATATTGGAGTTGAAAGTTAACGGAATGTTAGATTTAAAACACCGATAGTCCATAACTATCAAAATTGCGAAAGATAAAAGGCTTCAGTCCTTGAAATTTGACATAACTGATTTTAAGTAAAATTCATTTATGGGGACAGACACTTCCAGCAATACTGATGCCCTAACCATTGCTTTTTATTGTCCCTATTTTTTGAAAAAGGGCGTCCCCTATTTCAATTGTTGTTCTTTTATTTATGGGAATGTATCTTTATAGGCGGAGGAGCCAATCCAATGGGAATCATTAAATATAATCTGGGTTTTCTACTTTTGGCTTTCGTCATAGGCGTAACTGTCGTTGGGTGTGGTACTGATTCCGGTAACTTTAATCCTAACGACGAAACGGAAGAGGTAGTGACAGGAACCCTTGACGGCGAGGTAACGAGGGGGCCCCTATCGCCAGTAGAGGGCGATGATACACCCTCTTCAGAGGTTGCCCCCGGTGAAGAACTTCTGATCATGACTCCAACGGGAGAGGAAGTCAGCTCAGTAATAACCGATGATCAAGGTCTGTACAGCATCAACCTAGCTCCTGGCACCTATGTTGTCGATATCACCTCTCTTGATGGTATCGAGTTTACTAAGGACTTACCAGCTACGGTAACCATAACTGAAGGACAGGAAACGCGCGTAGACATACACATAGACACTGGAATCCGTTAGGGTCAGTACGGCGGGCCTAAAAATATGATTTATACCATTTTAAGAAAATAATCAAATTCGAGAAATCGGGTCTCGTCTCAAAGGGCTGTGGCCCAAATCCTCTTAAAAAAGTCTTAAGAGTAAAAATGAAGTCTGTCACATTTTTGGCTATTATCCGAAAAGCGAGTATTTGCTCGTCATCCACTTAGTATTCATCGAGAGTGTGAAATCGCCCATCAACAGCAAAATAAAATAACAAAACTCTGCCCCCGGTTTATATATTTCAAACCTGTGATATAGTACCTTTTATAGTTGAGAATATTTGAAGTACAGAAAACACAATGGAATCGGTGGGCGGATGATTTGCCCTTCATGTAACTATCTAAACCGTGAGAAAGCAAAATACTGCAAGGAATGCGGTGCCAAATTAGAATTAGTATGTCCTGAATGTGGTGGCAAACTGGATTCAGATGCCAAATTCTGTGATGAGTGTGGTTATAAGTTAGACCGGATTGTAAAAGATAATGAACCTCTCCAATTACAATTAGACAAACCCCAAAGCTATATACCTCAAAATCTTGCTGAGAAAATTTTGGCTACAAGAAGCAGTATCGAAGGGGAAAGGAAGCGAGTTTCTGTCCTTTTTGCCGATGTATCCGGATTTACTGCTCTATCCGAGAGGATGGATCCTGAGGAAGTACGCGCCCTAATGAATAGATGCTTTGAGATTATTATAGTAGAAGTACACCGTTTTGAGGGAATCATAAACCAGTTTACAGGAGACGGGGCAATGGCTCTTTTTGGAGCCCCTCTGGCTTTAGAGGACCATCCTTACAGGGCTGTGAACGCAGCTTTAGCAATTCAGAGATCACTTAATAAGTACGGGAATGAACTTAAAAAAGAAAAAGGAATAGATCTTAAGATGAGAATAGGCATTAATACAGGATTGGTAGTAGTGGGTAGCATTGGTAGTGATCTTAGGATGGATTACACAGCAATGGGAGACACTACCAATCTAGCCTCGCGGTTGGAGACTTTAGCGGAGCCAGGAACAGTCCTTGTAAGCGAGAGCACCTATAAGCTCGTCCAAGACTACTTCGATATTAAGTCCCTGGGTCATCTAGAAGTCAAAGGTAAATCACTACCTGTAAGAGCCTACAGGGTCCGAAGGCTAAAGAGGTCTAGAGCCCCGGTTGATATTGCAAAGGGGAAGGGACTAACTAAATTTGTAGGAAGAGAGAAGGAATTAGAGATACTCATTTACCACCTTGGTAAGATTAGTGAAGCGTTAGGACAGGTAATAGGCATTGTTGGAGAAGCAGGAATTGGCAAATCCCGTCTCATATATGAGTTCCGCAAGTCTGTAGAGATGGACAAAATAACCTATCTAGAATCCAGATGCCTCTCATACGGTCTGCCAACCCCTTATCTTCCTATAATTGACCAAATAAAGAGCAATTTCGGGATAGAATCTATCGATGATGAATCAACTATAAGGAAAAAACTTGAATCAGAGATAGATAGGATGGCTGTAGGGTTAGAATGGATCCTTCCTTACCTCTATTATCTACTGTCACTAAAAGGAAGTGATGATTTCCTTAAGGACTTAGACGATAGCGAAAAAAAGAGAAGAACTTATGATGCAGTAAGGTCTTTATACTTAATAGGCTCCCAGATAAGACCGCTTGTTGTAACTATTGAAAATGTCCACTGGATAGATAGTGCTTCGGCAGAGTATTTGAGCTATTTAGGCGAAGGTCTCCAAAGGTATCCTTTTCTGTTGCTTCTAACTTACAGACCGGGTTATACTCATCCTTTTATCGGCAAATCCTATTATACGCAAATTCCCCTCAACCAGCTTACCAAAGCAGATAGCATACAGATAATAGAAGCAATGCTAGATGGGAAAGAAGCCCCTGGGAATATAAAGAAGCTTATTACAGAACAGGCCGAGGGAAACCCATTTTTCATAGAGGAGGTTGTCACCTCCTTCAAGGAAGGTGGAGTTCTTAAACCTGAAAATGGACGATACATTCTTACTAAGGATATATCGAAATTGGATATTCCAGATAGAGTGCAAAACGTTATAATGGCTAGAGTTGACAGGCTGGATGAAAATCTCAAAAAGACCCTTCAAATTGCCTCTGTTATAGGCAGAGAGTTTGCACTTAATCTGTTACGGAAAATACCGGATGTAGCGGATAATCTTGAGGGTAATTTAAGGGAACTTATAAGGTTAGAATTCATATACGAAAAAAGCATTTTCCCTGAGAGGGAATACCTATTCAAACACGCCTTAACGCAGGATGTAGCCTACCAAAGCATGCTTATTAAAAAGCGAAGAGAGCTTCATGAAGTTATAGGAGATGCTATTAAGGAACTTTACGTAGACAGACTGGAGGAATATTACAACACACTCGCACATCATTATAAAAATAGTGATAACAAGGAAAAATCACTTCATTATCTTATCCTGGCTGGGGACAAAGCAGTGGGGCTCTACTCCCATATCGATGCAAGGTCTTACTACGAAGAAGCCCTTGAACTTCTCCGAAAGCTCCCTAAAAGTAGGGAGAATCAAATTCGAACCACCGATGTGATACTCAAGCTAGTAGGTGAATTAATATTCTATGAAACCGCAAAAACGTGTCTAAAGCTCCTTGGGGAAGCAGAGAATTTAGCAGAGGAACTTGAGGATGACACTAGATTAGCAAAGATCTATTATCAAATGAGTATATCTATATATTATTTTGAGCATCCCGATATTGGGGTTAAATTCGCTAACAGGTGCTTAGAGATAGCAAAGGATATAGGAGATGAGAAGCTCATAGCCAGTGCGTATTATGTGCTTGCATCTCTTTACTTTAAAAAGGGAGACCTTCCCCGTGCGATAGAACTTTTCCTGGAAAGCATCACGCTAAATGAAAGGGTCGGAAATGTTCAAGCGGTCATCCACTCCTTGGGACTTATGGGCACTGCGTATTCTTGGATGGGGGATTTAGATAAAGGGGGAAAATATATATGGAAGAGCATTAAGATGGCAGAGGATATAGGAGAGGTGAGGAGGGTTGCCTCTGGATACTATTACCTTGGGCATAACTATGTACTACATGGTCACCTGAAGGAGGGAATAGAAACTCTTCAAAAAAGTATAAGCCTCTTTAAGGATAGCGGCGATATTTATTATCTGCTTCTTCCGAGCTGTTTCCTTGGTTACGGCTTTGTCAGATTGGGGGATACAAAAAAGGGTATAGAACTTCTTGAGAAAAGTCTGCTGATGCTTGAAGAAAAGAAAGGTCCTTATTGGTGGGGAGTCCTTTTTGATGCGCTTTTAGGGGAGTCATATCTTAGAGCGGGGGATATATCTAAAGCATTCGCCTATGCCACTAAAGCTATAAAACTTGCCAGGAAACATGGAAATAGAATTGAAGAAGCCCATGCCTACCGGACTCTCGGCGTGGTTTATACTCAACGGGGGTCTACTTATTGGAGAAAAGGAGAAATGTGCCTGACTAAAAGTATTGAAATCATAAAAGAAACAGGAGCGGAAGGAAGTCTCCCCTACAGCTTTTTAGCACTGGGGCTTCTAAATAAAAGTCAAGTACAAATAGAGAAGGCTAAGGAGTATTTAGAACAAGCCCTCCCAATGTTTGAGAAGCTAGGAGATGAAGAAAGCATAACCAGAGTCCGTAAGGAATTAAACGAATTGAAATAATTTATGCATAAAATCGCTTTATGCGGAAAATGAGATTAATAATCGACTATAAATAACAATGAAAGGAGGAATAGAAAAAATGACTAAGTTTTCTGGATCATTCACTGGAAAAGTAAATTGGCAAACTGCTGTATCTTTGCCTCATTTAGCTAAACATGAGCTAAATCTAGCGCAGGTGGCAGGCTTACAGAAATGTTCAGACGCCAGATGGAACGGTGCAATTATTACTTAACTGGTCATGTCTGATCTTGTTAAAAGTACGGGTTCTCATCGAGCTTACTACACTAACTTGCTTCCAGATGGAGATCGGGACTGGGGTACCCTCGAGGGTGAGACAACCGTTTCAGGTGACCAAATAACTCTAGAAGGGACATGAAAGTTAGTTGGAGGAACAGGCAAGTTCAAGGGAATAAAGGGCAGCGTTAATTATAAAGGCCGCTCGGTTTCTCCTACCGAAGTTAGGATAAAATGGTACGGAGAATATGAAATTTAAACATATATAAGCCTGATATCTGAAAACGTAGGCACTTTATTAGCCTTCACTAAGGAGAGATATTGTTTAATGAACGGAGATGGTTATGATGGAGAAGCAGGATCGTGCGCAACTTGAGACTTATAAAAGTGTTCAGATATGGCTTAAAGAGCTTCGTGGGCGATACAAAGATCCAAATGAAATAAATCTGCGCCTGGAATTACTTGAGAAATTCTGTGAATTTGTGACAAAAAACCCCGACGAATTGGTAAATGAGGTTTATAATTTTAATACCCATAAACCGAAACTCAAAAAAAGGGATTTTTACAACGAGAGAATAAACAAATTTATTGAGGGACTAGAAGGCATTTCTTCAATTAGAGACACCTATGGGAATATGCTGGAGGGGTTTTTTATCTTTAACGGTATAAAAATGTTCAGGAATCGCAAGGTCTGGTCTCATCCTGGTGGGGTTACTTTAAAATAGGGGAAGCAGATTGCAAAATAAAACATTAGCCACAGATAGAAGAAAGGAGGAAACAACAGGTGGAAACCTTAGAAGCCATTGGAACTAGAAGGTCTATAAGATATTTCCAACCATGGAAGTATGTTGAGGACTGGAAGATTCAGACCATTTTGGAGGCGGCGAGACAGGCTTCCCATTGGGGTAATACCTGGGTTTGGCGCTGTATTGTCATCAACAAGAAAAAAGCTTCACCAGAGATAATAAAAGCTGCTGAGGAAGGTGGATACAATCAGGTTCATGTACAACAGGCTCCTCTAATTCTATATTTTGTTGTTGACCGTGCCAAATGGAGTGGGTGGATAGATGCTCTTAAAGAGCTCTATGACGTCAAGGCTTTAAATCCAAGTCACGGCCTAAGCCATCAGGTTATTGAGGAATTCGTTGAAAAGGAAAGCGACTTCAATCCCAGTATTCGGGGACCGATAAATGAATTTCTCATAGGAACCCAAGAAGCCTCATTAGGTGTTCAGAATGCGGTCTTAGCAGCGGTTGATATGGGATTAGGAGTTTGTCTATTTACTAGTTTACATGAGGATATTGGAAGAACCGACGCTAGGTTAAAGAAGGCGTTAAGTCTTCCCGACACTGCAGATGTAAGTCTTGGGATGGCAATTGGATACCCTGCGGAAGGGAGGGAAGGAGGTGGGCAAAGACCTCATCGTCCCTTCGAGGAGATGTTTTATGAAGAGAAATGGGGAAATCCTATGAAAATGGACCCACAGGTGGAAAAAGATCTCAAGGATAAGAAGCTCATACAGATGCATATTAGGGATAACCAGGAACAGAGAGCGGAAGAGGTTAAATACCTTTCACGGATGTTTGGTCTTCCTGAGTAACAGATGCAAATACCATTTTCAATATAAATGCTGTGCTTGTTTTGTTTACTTGGAATATAGTACATTAATAGAGCATCGATAGGATAAAAA
>DASWID010000119.1 GCA_036397855.1 Thermodesulfobacteriota bacterium
TGAAACAAGTTCAGCATGACTAACTATGACATTCATCCTATTAACGCAATTTTTGGAAGGCCGTCCAAGACCTTTCCATTCTGAAAAGGATTAATGAAAATAAATCTATTCATCAAATTGCAAGAATTTTGTCCACGAAAGATCTAATATCTACAATTGCGCTCAGTATAGACCCTGCGAACCAATCTCCTAATACCCTCCGATTCATGACTCAACATGACCATCCTTTTTAGCCTCTTCAACAAAAAGTCCCTCTAGTGATTTTCTCAATGGATGGAGTGCTATTATGTCTACACCAGATCCTGAAAGAACCTCTAAAACCCTAGATTTAATACCCTCGTCAAATTTCAGAACTATAAGACCCGCCCTTTTTTCAATGGTTACGTTGAGATCGCTCAGATAATCGAGAACCGTTTCATCTTCTACCCTTAAAAGCATCTCATAGATTGAATGCATATCTTCAAAAAGCTTTCCGAGTTCGCCAATTTTTACTACCTTCCCATTAATAATAATTGCCACTCTTTCGCAAAGCGCTTCTACATCGGAAAGAATATGCGAACTCATAAGAATGGTTTTGCCTAGTTCTTTTTGTTCCAGAATTAATTCTCTGATTTCTCTCTGTCCGATGGGATCAAGGCCACTCATTGGCTCATCCAGGATCAAGAACTCGGGGTCATTTATCAAAGCCTGAGCAATTCCAACCCTCTGCAACATGCCTTTGGAATACTTTCGAAGCTGAATCTTTCTGGCATGGGTCATTTTTACCTTTTCAAGCAGATAATCAGCCCGTCTGGAGAGCCTGTCTCCATTTACACCATGTAATTCCCCCATATAATGCAATAGCTCTTCGCCGGTCAGGTAATCATAGAAATACGGATTTTCGGGCAGATAACCTATCTTCCTCTTCACTTCGACATCTCCTAGGGGCTCACCCATTAATTCAACCCTCCCGCCCGTAATAGAGACGAAGCCGAGAATAACCTTAAACGTGGTGGTTTTTCCCGCGCCATTCGGTCCAACAAAACCAAAGATCTCCCCTCTGTTAACCGAAAATGACACATCTTGCAGAACTCTAACCTTCTTCCTCAAGAACCCCGAAGTATAGTCCTTTACTAGATTATCTATCTTTAACATGATTCAAAGATTAAATATTGCCTGAGATTATAATCAGCCATTAGAAATATTCAAAGCAATTCATAAATCTAGTGATCTACGAGCAGAGTAGGAACCCTGTTGCAATTTAGGTGTTGCAAACTTTGTTAATAAATTTGATATGTTATATTGATTTAGCCCGAGGACGCTCGCTTCAAACGGCAATCACACCCGTCCGCCGATGGGGTACGCTCTCACAAATTAAGAAGGAAAAAAGAAGAATGAAGGGCGGAGGTAAGCAGATCCACCCTTCATTTACGTAAGTTTTTAATCACAAGCTCCAGAAAATCCACCAGAACTCTCGTCACGGGAAGCTTCAAAGGTCCCCTGATTACTTGACGGTTGGGTAGAAGTTGTACACCTTATCACACCATCTCCCCAGACGCCGTAATCCCTTCTCCCGCTCTTCTGTACCGAATTAGGCGATGATTCAAAGCCGAAGTCCGACTGTAGAATCGGGTCACTACCGACTCTTGCCCAATCCGCGGCATCAATACCATCATCAGAATCTCCGGTCCAACCGACACAATAGCCCGCCTTTGAATCAGGACAATCAGACGTAAGTGCCGCACTCCCATCACCAGCGGTGGTTATGGCTCCCGTAAAGCTGTTATCTACGAGCGCATCCTGTTCATTACCCGCGCACGCAGCTGCAGCCACGCCTGATCCGTCGTCAGGGCACCGTAGAGAACCATCTAGCGACGGAGGGGTATCACCTATTAAATCTGTAAAGTCTCTCGTACCATTATTGTCCGCGTCCTGCTCAAAAAACTCGCCCTCGGCATCCCTGAGGGTCTGCATAGCCTTTCTGGCATTCGCCTCGTTTGCCGAAATCCTCGCCTTAATAAGGTTTGGTATCGCTATGGCAAGGAGGATACCGATTATCGCCGCTACGATCAAAAGCTCGATAATGGTATATCCCCTTTCACTTCTACCTAATTCCTTAAACTTAAATCTCATGTCCTTTACCTCCTACAAAATTTAATTTCAAATCTCACTACTTAACGCCCAATACATTCAAAATGGCAAAAAAATCCCTTATATATCTTATACCCGATCACACTTCTTACTAGGAATTCATAAATTCATTTACTCTTTGTGTTTTTAACAACGTATTATTATAAATCACTTGAGAAATAGATGTCAAGCCTTTTTTTTTAAGTTCAATAACCTACAATAGAATTCGATATCAATCGCTATCTTGTAGGATTAAGAATACCTGTCACTCTCGTTTAGAAAGATATTTTTCTTTATCGTGTTCGACGAAGAAAAATAGGGACATAGGGACATCTGTCCCTATTTTCCTATTTTACACGAGCTCCTTCATCAATTTACAAACACTTGGCAAAAGTAAATATGCGATCTCTTGTTGACCTTCAACCATCAGTTCTCTCTCGGTCAGAATTCTCGAAAGATATTAAGTCACCTACGTCACAATCCAATGCCTTGCACAAGGCGTCTAAAGTTTCC
This sequence comes from Thermodesulfobacteriota bacterium, assembly GCA_036397855.1. Classification (NCBI taxonomy): domain Bacteria; kingdom Pseudomonadati; phylum Thermodesulfobacteriota; species Thermodesulfobacteriota bacterium. The sequence continues at coordinate 2,623 of DASWID010000119.1, forward strand.
CTTCTGATTCCTTTCCAGGTGTCGTCGTAAAAAGGCTTCAGACTTGTAAGAGAAATGCCAGACTTTCTCAATAATTTGGTTCTAGTCATCCTCTTTGCACCGAGGATCGTTGACAAATTGCACTTGATCAATCATCACACCCCCTAAGATGATCGGGAATTTATAATATCTATCTAATCATTTGTCAAATATTTCTTCGAATAATAAACAAAATACCTTGACTTTTATAAAGAAAACTTCTAATATCATTCCTTGAGTAACTAAAAGATATCTTTTAGTTACCCTGCCGAATAAAGGAGGATGGAAGGATGATCGGTTATGCAAACTCCACGGCCAGTCCGTTTTTGCAATTTGTGTCAAGAGGAAATAACCCTCTTAATATTCTAGTAACAGAACTCCCCGGGCATTGCTACCTGTGCAATCATGAATCTAGGTCTTTATTCATATTGACGTTCAATATGTTGGCCTGCCAGGGATGCTTCGATTTCGCTCTACGTTGCAATTTCTTCAACGACACAAATCCAATCGATCCCTCATAGTAACTGTGGTCAGTAACCGGGGTCGTTACCCTACTTGATACTTAAATTAGGTTAAATAGACAGACCAGGTCTTCCAACCTTGACGACTGATTGTCGTTTGTGAAATAATAGACAACGGAAAACCCGACCGACCGAGTTGAATAAAATTATCTGGAGGCTAACATGAATGGAAAAGAGTCTATTAGCATAGAGGGCACCTATGAGCTCGTCTCACGGAAGCTGCCAAACGGCACGATACTGAGGCCGCCTAAAGTCATTGGCCTTCTCACCTTCACAGGGCAGTACAGGAACTTTAACATCATCTCCAAGAATTCCAGAAGCAAGATTCGTTCAATGTCCTACATAGCCAAATATAAATTGACGAGAACCAGATACACCGAGAGAAGCATTTATCTTATGATCAACGATCAGATTAATAATAAGGGAATCAAATATGATCTAAAACACAAAACCGCTTCCTCCCCTGTAACAATTAAAGGAGGAAAAATACAGTTCAAGCTCCCTCATTTTGATGAACCTACACTTGTTTTCGAGAAGAATAAATTGACGGCGCAGCCGCCGGGCTTTATTAATCACGTTGATACATGGAAAAGAGTTAATTGAGATAAGGTCCCGATCCTCTCCTAAATGCCTACACGAGCACAGATAAATAAATGAAGACAGATACGCGTCTAGACTTCAAAGCTTTGCCAAGATCCACTTAAAAATGTTTAACAATTGAAATGATGGTAGAAAGCTTAACAAATATTTCCGCCATCTTACCGGTATTCATCCGATAAGAAATATTGACTGATAAATTTTTTACCTTACACTTGAGTTACATGGGAGGTCATACACAAATGAAGCCTAAACTCAGTGTATTTTTATTAGCTTTCACCCTAGTAACGTTGTTGGTCGCGGGAAGCTTTTATGCCATCGATGAACCTGCGGCGTCCCGAGAATCATTCGACTTAAATCTGGTCGAAATAGACCTTGAGCCCGTTTCCATTGCCTTTTTAAAACAGGAATTTAACTCCGAAATTCTTTTGGCTCAAAAAAATTGTGGAAACGAAACTTGCTCCGCCGAAGAATGTTGTTGTCTTAACATAGATACGGGCGCACAATGTTGCAGGCCCCAAGGTAACACTGCTAATTGTGTGGAAGCGTGTAAAAAAAGCAAACCATGTTAAAGTCAAAAATCACGATGATGAAATAATGATCAATTGAATTCTACAGGCGAATATTTTATTATGAGCTTAAATTATGTTAATCACATTTGGTAAATATTTTAATTTCTATTGCAAAATAGGTGATCCCCCTCATTCCTTGATAGAAAAAATGATTACCGTCCGACGGTGCTATCGGCAAGGGGCTTAACCCTGATAAGGTAATAGGGTGGATTTCCTCCTTCATTTCCACGATTAAGTAGCGGATGAAGATTAAGCTGATTTACTGTTACATACAGCCAACCGTCTGGACCGAAGGCCATTCCATCTGGCCATTTTAGAAGCTTGTCATCCTTTACAAGCATTCGATATCCTTCAGGATTAGCCACCCCTATCGCATGATTTTCAATATCGGTAATGTAGACATTTCCGTTACGGTCGATGCTTATTCCATCGCTGCTTCTCTTCTCTCCATAGGGTTCAATCAATCTATCAAGTTCGTCATCAGAAAGATTTGGATCGGTCAATGCGAATGCCGGGATTCTGAAAAGCCCCTTTCCATTAATAGAGCCAAAATACACCCACTCATTATTTATATCAATGGTGATGGGATTCAATCCCAGAAAGAGGGGGACGGTCTCACCGTTTGAGGTTTTTGTAGCAAAGGAGTTTTCATCTATGACAATTTGTTCATTGCCAGGCGCGAAATGGGCATTCCCTTCAAGTACACGGCGCACAAGGCCCGTATCAAGGTCTATTACTACGATTGCAGGGAGACTTTCGCCTGTTAGGTCTCCGCGTGTCATATCCGCTATGTATGCCATGTTGCGCTTGGTATCGATTGCCATATCCTGATGAAATGAGTTTGGTCGAGACGCTGACGCAGGGAAAACTATTATTCTTTTAAGGGTGTCTTTCTTCGTATCCCATCCCACAAGTTTGGGAGCATATTCATTACCTCCCATGTCGAGCATCCAGACTATGCCATTGGTATCAGCCTTTATTCCTATAACCGCTTGCATACCGATTCCGTCGGATCCCACAGCGCTAGCCCATGTCTCAGATGGAAAAGGCTTGCTGGAACCGTCTGGAAGTATTTCAACAACTCGGTATGAAGGGTTGTCAATGGGCTGCATGCTTACTATCTTTCGACCATCTGGCGTAACTGCGGGGTTACCAGGGCGATTTTCAAATTTTGCAACAATTTCAACTTCTCCAAAAGAAGAAGCTGTAAAAATTATGGCAAAAACCAGTACAAATTCTTTTATACCCACGATTATAACTACACCTCCAATCCTTATGATGCGAGAAGGTTAGTCCAAAATACCGGCTAATCGAAGTCTATAATCTAGCAAGCATTGTTAAATGGTCACTTGCTCATTTTGTCGTCTAATCATTTGGTTTCCAGGAGCTTTTGAGTAGTAGCTTTCTCAAACACCACGTCTTTGGGATCACGCTGGGGCACGTCAAAAGACAAAACAATAAGAGGGCGTTCCAAGATTTCAATTACACCGTGATATGTACCTTTCTTAAAGAATATAAGATCTCCAGCCGAAACAACCCTAGGCTCATCTTCCGCGATTACGAAGCGAGCTTTTCCTGATATAACGTATAGATGTTCGTCAGATTTAGTATGATAATGCCTTGGCACTTCTCGGTTAACCCTGAATACCCTGACTCCCGCATCGGGCCTGTCTATCAATCTTTTGTCTGTAACCATGCTATCGCTATCTGGAGGTAAGCTCCTGGCTATAGAGTCAATGTCTAATATTCCATATTCACTTGTCTTATCTAATAGAGCCTGTTGTTCTTTAGCAACATTATCCAAGGCCTCTTTCGGGGACATACCGCCAGTGATCGCTAAGTTGATATTCTTCTGATACATATCCAGAAGTTGAGGATATTCAACGAGGTGCCAGTAATCCTTCACCCGACTCATCGAAATCGGGAAAATGGAATTATAGGGAGTTGCGTTTTCGTAATCAGGTGAGTTCAGAATATCAACCCTACCAGTTTGGCCCCCCCCTCGAACCCATTCCCACTGTCTCGGATTACTCATCAACCATTCAAGAAATTTCCAGGCTTCATCTACATTGTTCGAATACTTTGAGATACTTATTCCTTGACCTCCCACCGAATTGTACTGATGGAAATTGCCATTGATATCCTTTTCGCCCGGAAGGGGCGCAAAGCCCATCTTATCGGCCATCTTATTTACTTTAGGGTCAACGTAGGTATTGAAGAAGTAATACCAGTTGATACCCATCGCGACATTCCCACCGTTAATTGCATTATTGACTTCGTCGTAGTACCAATTGGCTGCCCCTGGAGGTGCGTAGTCGAACAATTTCTTGAAGTATTCTAACGCTGCTACAGATGCTTGGGAATTAATTACCCCTTCGGCCTTCTTTGTTTCGGGGTTCCATAAATCACCGCCGAAAGACCAAAGAACATTGTTAAAAGCGCTGGTAACTGCATCATAGTCCCGGCTGCCATATAAGGCGATACCATAGAGGTTCTTTTCAGGACGTGTGAAGAATTCGGCAATGTCCTTCAACTGGCCATAAGTTTTGGGAACCGCCAGATCATAGCCGTATCTTGCCTTGAAGTTTGCCTTTTCCTCGGGGCTTTCTAATAGATCCCTTCTATACACCAGACCCATGGCATCCTGATTGATGGGCAAAGCATAAAATTTGCTTGACCCTTCGGGATATTCCGCATACTCGACTATGGATCTCGGATCGTAGTCCTTAATTCTTAAAGTATTACTCTTTTCCAAGTAGGGGTTCAATAATAAAATGTTGCCTCTCGAAGCAAATTCGCTCATTGACTGACTGTCGAATATTACAAGATCATATTTCCCTTCTTTTGATGCAAAATCGGCTGCAATTGTGTCATGCCATTTGGCCCATGGAACTAAATCAACGTTGATGACTACGCCTGTTTGCTTCGTGTATTCCTTGCCCATTTCATTCAACAAGTCACCCAGGACACCAGAATGCCAGATTATATTGAGTTCCGAGGGTTTTTGTTCCTCAGCTTCTAAGGTAGAAAAATTTGTAATCACCATGATAAAAAAGATTGAAATAGCGAGTAATGTTCTCCTGTTCATTTTAGTCACTCCTTTGTTGATAAATAATAAATTTGAAATTAGCCAATTCATCGTAAAATTGGTATCGTAAAGATTGTGCATGTGATAAAAAACCTTCTTTGATCATTAATTGATCGTTAGTTTAGGGCTATCATTTTAATATCCCTAATTATATTGTTCAAAAAGCAAGGGGTCAACTCATTTGTTGACTAATTATCATTTTGATATTTCCTTCTGATTATGTCTATATTCCTACGAATTCGGTTTCCAGGCGCCTTCTATGACGTCGTGAACCGATGGGATCACGTAAGTGAAAATATTCCCTAGGTTGGGATGTATTTATTGAGAAGTTTATGCGGTCGCACATTAAAGAATAAAGCCGACCGGCTTCGAGTGAGTAGTTACGGTGTAAATTGGTAGGCATGCAACGAAGTGCGTTTGAAGACAGAATGAGATAAAAGTTTCAGAAGAAAGCTGGGAGAGGTCCAGGCTATAATTAGTCAACAAAAGATTTGACCCCTTGCTTCCTTCACGGTGACAAAATGGATTCCCTACTAAGGAATTAGGGACTGACTTAAGGTGGGGAATTGCGGTTATTAGCACTGGGTCGCACATTGGGATAGCCCAAGGGCGTATTATAATAATCTTATCATTCGATTGACGTCTATTTCAACTATTAAAGATTGATTCACCGGTGAAAGTAAACGACCTTTATTCGATTCTTTTTGCAATCATAAGAAAATATTTAATCAAATGCAGGGGATGATATCTTTTTTCCTGCATAATCTCAAAACCTGAGTTTTTCATGCACTCAATTAGGTCCTTTCTTCTGTACATTCTCTCATAGGGGTGATTAGTCAGTTTTCTCAAGATCTTGCCGGTCGCCGTCTCAAATGTTTCTATTGAAAAATCCTCCACGATTAACTCCCCACTTATTTTCAAGACTCTATTTAATTCTCTTACGCAGTCCTCCCAATTTGGTATATGATGAATGACCCCAAAATCAAATACAGCATCAAACTGTTCATCCATAAATCTCAACTTTGTGGCATCCCCCAATTCAAAGATAATGGAATCGTCAGCATTATACCGTTTAGCCATGCTTATCATTCTTTGATCTAAATCTACTGCATAAATCTTTAGTGGAGAAAAATATCTTTTTATCAATCTTGCTCCAGTCCCATTACCACACCCAATTTCGAGCACGACTTTGTTTGAAGGCAAAGATGATAATCTCCTAATATCCTTCAGTTCAAATTTATCCTGGATAAAAGCCCTTGTACGACTATTTATAAAAGAAAACTCAATCTTATTAAGTATCATTCTTTATCAAAGCTTGCTAATATAAGATGTGAGACCATAAGGGTCAATGCTTTAGTTTGCTAACATCTCTACAGTTACTTTCCCCGATGGTGAGCTCAAAATATAGGTCTCCGGGCTATCGGGCAATATCAGAGGGTAATTAATGCCAAGTACCAAACCTACAAACGAGTTATCTGCAGCAACGAGCAGAAAACACGTTCCGTCTTCAGGAATCTTTGCCTCCCATAGACCCTCGTAACTTAGCCCCGTCAATATAAAATCGTGTTTTCTTTTCCATTCGCTAGGATCGGACGTTAGTACATTACCGTTATAATCCAATATGTACGCCACGGGGTAGACAATGGTCTCTCTAAAAACCGATCTACACTTACACGAGGTCGTAATCTTGAAAGAAACCGTGCTGCCACCGCTTCCCTTGAATTCGAACAGCCTATAAAAGGATCTATATTGACGGCCATTTGCTAGCTCGATAATAGGATTTCCTTTGCCCAGCTCAATCTCGATTATATCATCTGGAGAAATCTCCTCAGCCTGGTCGACCTTAACAGCGTCGCTGAATTTATTTGCTACATTGTTGGACTCAACAGACTCGATAGAATCATATAAGCTCTGCGGTGAAGCGGCGCAGCCTAAACATATGAATAACATTATGATGAACGATCTATTCTTTGATGTCATAATTTCTACTCTATCGACATCCTTTTCGATCCACAAACAAATCATTCAGTTAAAATTAAACGGATCTACATCGATTTGAATCTTAATATTACGAGATATTCTGCTCTCTCTTAAGATCATCGAAAGCTTTTTCGAAAAATTATGGAGCGCCCCCATGTTCTTCGACCTGAGCAGCATTTGATAACGGTATCGATTTCTTATTTTATAGATTGGAGCGGGCGAAGGCCCGAGTATTTTTACCGCTCCAATAGGCATCTTTGACACCAATTTTCTGGCCAGTTCTCCCGCAATCCCAGCAGCATTTACAGTTTCTGATTCTACTCTACCCTGAAACCTGAAGTTTATCAGCTTCGAGAATGGGGGATAGTCCAAATCCTCTCGAAGCTTCAATTCCTCTTTCAAAAATCCAACAGTATCCTGTTCTAAAGCGAATTTAATGCTGGGATGCTCGGGATTGAAGGTCTGTACAATTACCCTTCCCGTCTCGTCCCCTCTTCCCGCCCTGCCAGCAACCTGAACAACCAATTGAAACGTCCTCTCTCCCGCCCTAAAGTCGGGTATTCCAAGAGATTGATCTGCAGATATAACGCCAACCAGAGTTACACCGGCAAGGTCGTGTCCTTTAGCAACCATCTGCGTTCCAATAAGAACATCCACCTCACCCTTTTCTAATTTATTATAAAGACGAAGTAGCTTATTCTTACCCACCACCGCATCCCTGTCCATTCTGTATATTGCAGCTTTTGGTAAAATCCTTTTAACCTCATCCTCGATCCTTTGTGTCCCCATTCCCAAGCGTCTTAGTTCATTTCCACATTTCAAACAACGATCAAACAACTCCTCTGAAATCCCACAGTAATGACACTTAATCGAATTATCCTTTACATGATACGTCAAAGAAATACTGCAGTTAGGACAGGAAACTATTTCTCCGCACGCCTGACATACTACCAAGCTTGAAAAACCCCTCCTGTTGAGGAAAAGGATAGTCTGTTTCCCATTAATTGAGTTCGCTGTTATCGCTTCCCTCAATGGCTTAGAAAAAACTTTCCCCTTCTCTTTTTTCATGTCAACGATCTCAAGGACTGGAAGAGCTCTGTCTTCAACCCTTAGGGGAAGTGAAAGATACGTGAACTTCTCTTTCTGTGCATTTGCATAAGTTTCAGCAGAAGGCGTTGCAGAACCAAGTATCACAACTGAATTTGTCATCTTCCCCAACACCAGGGCTAAGTCCCTTGCATGGTAACAGGGACTTTCATCCTGCTTATATGATGTTTCATGCTCTTCATCTACTACTATAGTCCCCAAATTTTTAAATGGAGCGAATATCGCTGATCTTGCACCTATAATTACACTCACGCTCCCTCTGCTTGCCTGCCTCCATGCATCGAATCTATCACCTTCACTGAGAGCACTGTGAACAACCCCTACCCTACTACCAAACCTCCCGCGAAACCTCTTAACAAGTTGAGGCGTAAGTGAAATTTCAGGCACCAAGACTATTGCCTCCTTTCCCTTATCGATAACTTTCTCTATTGCACGCAAATAAACCTCTGTCTTTCCGCTCCCTGTGACTCCGTGTAGGAGATACGGAGCAAACTTTTCCGTGACTATAGAATCAGCTATTTTCCGAAACGCCACTTCTTGATCCGGATTTAGGATTGGTGGATTCTCATGACTTATAGGAATCGCCGAAAACGGATCCCTCGAGATCTCTACGCGTTCTATCTTAACGTATCCACCTTTCTTTAATTCTCTTACATGATGGTTGATATCACCGAACACCTCCTTTAAGCTCGTATAAGGAACCCTTTCATGAGAAATTATAAATTCAAGGATCTTCGCTTTCGCTGGACTTCTCCTCTGATAGGCTTCATCTACCCTTAACCCTTCTGTCGGAGAAAGTACATTTTCCGTCTTTATCTTGGGCTCTGAACGAAGTTCATAATCAAATTCAATTAGTCCTTTTCTCTTGAGAGAATTCAGTGTCTCGTGGGTAAGCCCATGTACTACGTTAAAGAGTCTCTCGACTGTAACTCCGGAGATATTATTCAAAGTTTTTAAAACAAGTTCCTCATGCTCGCTGAATTTCTTTTTACTCGGGATACCTTCTTTATGTTTGCATAATTTTATGATCTTCTTAAGGCTAATGCCAAGACCACCCGGATGCGCTGCTTTTAACACGACACCGAGCGAAGTAATGTAGTAGCTAGAAACCCACTTCAGGAAATCAAGCCTCTTTTCGTCGAAAAGCGGCTCCTCGTCAACAATATCAATAGCATCTCTCAGGTTTATTCCCTCCGGAGGTTTACCAAGTCCAACTATGAAACCCAGCATCTTCCGATTCTTAAAAGGCACTACTACACGTTTCCCTATCTCAATTCCGCCTCTGAGGTGAGAAGGAACTGAGTAAGAAAATGTATCTTCACTTGGTATGGGTATTGAAACCTGTAAGACTTCTTTCATTCTTATCTAGTTATTTGGAGAGTCTAAACAGTTTAGTTCCTACTATCAATAATCGTGAACATATTAGCGCGTGCTAATTTAAAAATTCTTACTCGAACAAATTTCGAGAGCGAGCTATATGATCATGGCAATCCCGAAATCACTAATCGGAAATAAGTAAAAATACTTGTGGATCCCCTCTCAAGCCTGGCCCCGCATGTTTCTGGCGGGGAACATTCGAGGACAGAATTTTTAAAAGTATTTTCTTCACTTATCTTAATGCTCCAAGGGATGCACCGCTCTGCCGTCCTGCGTCATTGCGAAATTTGTGAAACAAATTGAAGCAATCCCACGCCGTGTCCCAAACACAGTTATTGGGAATCCATAAAAATACCTCTGGATCCCCGATAACTATCCTCGGGGATGACATAACTACTAAAAATTTAATTCAACCACAACCCGCAAATTTTTTTAACGTCTTCGTTTCTGATTTTCTTAACACTGAAACAAGTTCAGCACAGGCCGCAATTTTTGGAAGGCCGTTTAAGTCCTTTTCATTCTTAAAGGGATCAATGAAAATAAAACTATTCGAGAAACTATAAAAATTGTGCCCCCGAATTATCTAACATCTACAGGTATAACCTCAAGGTGATACTTAGGGGCTAGCGCCAGTAGCTTCTGTACCGCTTCTTGACTGACCGGAGGTGGGGCGGATCTGTCCACTAACGACTCACCCACCTCTTCAAAAAATTTCTCGAAACCGGCGG
>DASWID010000120.1 GCA_036397855.1 Thermodesulfobacteriota bacterium
GCGAGTTAATCTTATTGGAAATTGACCATCGCATACAAGTGGAGCCTGGGACTTGCATTTGTGGGGGTCAGATTGCAATGGGACCGGATGGCTACCTTTATATTTCATTGGGAGTTACTTCAATTGCAAATGGTCAGGATACTTCAAATTTGTTTGGGTCAATACTGCGTATAGATGTGGACAATCCACAGAACAGTCTTAATTATTCCATTCCTCCGGATAACCCCTTCTTCTCGAATAACGAGGGAAATAGGGAGGAGATTTTTGCCTATGGGTTACGTAATCCGTTCCGTTTTAGTTTCGATCCCGAAACAGGCCTTATTTGGGCCGGTGATGTTGGGGAGCATGGCGCTGAAGAGGTTGATATCATTAAAAAAGGTGGGAATTATGGTTGGGATATAATGGAAGGAACGATGTGTCATGAACCGCAGTTTGGTTGTGATATGACCGGACTTCAGACGCCTGTTTGGACGTACCCAAGGAATGAGGGCGTCACAATAATAGGTGGATTTGTGTACCGTGGCTCTGAGCTACCTGAGCTTTTCGGATCATATATATACGCTGACTTTGGCAGTGGTCGAGTATGGGCACTAAGTGTAGATGAGAATTACCAGCCTGTAGATAATGCAGAATTGCTACAATTTGATCCATTTAGGATAGTCTCATTTGGCGTGAATGAACACAATGAATTATTAATTTGCTCATTTGATGGCAGTATTTACAGATTAGCTCGGAGAGAGAATTTAATAACCAATATGAAAATCTTGAATTTACGCGTGGCCTTCTTAAATTCATAAGCTTATCGACAGGATTTAGAAATCGTGATCTAGGTAGGGGGACAATAATGGTAAAGCCATCTTATTTCCTCAGGTCCATAACGTTATGAAAACTAACAAACATTTAGATTCACCCTAGGTCTAACTAACTAATTTCCTGCAGCTTGTTGCCGGGAGTTTAATAAAAGCTATTTCGCTCCAATATAAAAGAATTGGTATATATAAGCCCGTTAAAAAGTGATATTCATCCTAAACGAAATAATGCATATATCTGATCAAGTTTTATTCAGATCTAACGCTGTATTATTTATGTCTATCAGATAAGATATTTGGGAAGATTGACCAAATTGATGCTCGAGTTATGATCAATAGATATTTATCTCTCAATCCTTATCGGAGGACAATTGATGGCATCTACAATTCTCTTACTTATATTATCCCTGGCTAATATTCAGGAAGTCATGAATTTATCTCTTCAAGACGTGAGAAGAATTGCGCTTGAAAACAATCGGGATATACAGATTCAAAGGAAGGACGTAGAGATTTCACTGGGAGAAGTAAAGAAGCAGAAGGGTATATTCGATCCTCTATTTAACATAAGTTCATCATATACGGATGGTACTACACCCACAACCAGTTCATTTATAGTGAGTGGTGAGGTCGAACAAAAGGAGTTTAATGCCCAGGCAAATGTGCAGGGCGATCTCCCTACGGGAACCTTCTATAACCTCTTTAATTTTTCCGTATCAAGGACGTCATCAAACTCTCCGATCGTCGATTTGTCTCCAAGTTGGTTCAATTCTCTCGGTTTTAACATAGGACAAGATCTACTAAAAAACTTCGGCACCAGCGTAAATTTGACACCAATCGTAGTAGCGAAGAGATCAAGCGAAATATCATATGAAGAATTAAAAAGAAGTATTTCTCAAGTCTTTCTAAACGTTGAGACTGGATATTGGAATCTCGTGGCTGCAAAAAGGAATCTTGAGTTAGCCCAGACTGCACTCGATCTTGCTAAAGACCTCCAAAGGAGAAATGAAATTCAGGTTGAGGTAGGGGTACTTCCCCCGGTAGCCGTTGTTGAAGCCAAATCCGAGGTTGCCGCACGAGAGGTGGATCTAATCAGGGCTGAGAATTCTCTAAAAGCGGCAGAGGATGCTTTGAAGAATATACTCGCAATCCCTCTATCCCAGAAGATTTCCGCGGTTGAAGAGCCTAAAACTGCATATCTGTCATTTGATGAGAGTCAGGTACTTGAAGAAGCCTATGAAAATAGACCCGAGGTCCAACAGGCAAAGCTGGACATTAAGAACAAGGAATCACTTAAGAAGTTTTATTCAAATCAGAGACTGCCTAGTTTATCCATACAGGGGAATATATTACTCGAAGGTTTGGGCGGTGACGAAAATCCAGATCGACTGAGCTTTGGCGACATGCCTGAACCAATCCCTGACAGGTTTTTGGGCGCTGGTAAATCATTCAACAGTTTATTTGGCGCTGATTTTCCAACATGGCAGGTACTGGGTGTTTTTAGTTTTCCTATCTTCAACCAAACAGCAAAGGGTGATTATGTAAAGGCATCTGCTGAGGCGGATAGAAGTGTAATAGCTTTTAAGAAGGTATTAGATAATATATCACTCGATGTCAGTAACGCAATAATAAATATTGAAGATAGTATAAGGGGTATACAGGCCGCAAAAGTGGCTGTGGAGCTCCGCGAAGAGGTTTTAAGAAACAATCAAGAAAGGCTGAATGTGGGTATTGGTACAACTAGAGATGTATTAGAAAGCCAGCGAGATTTGGTTAATGAGAAGTTTTTGGAGATTAGAGCCATAACATCTTATAATATTGCCCTTGCGCAGCTTGAGTTTGCAAGGGGAACTATACTGGAGTTTAGCGGTGTTAAGCTAAAAAATTAATGTCTAAAATGTCTTACACCTGTAAAAACCATGGCGATACCGTGTTCGTCTGCAGCCGCTATTGTTTCATTATCCCTTATTGAGCCACCCGGTTGTACAATCGCTGTTATACCGGACTTTGCTGCTTCGTCAATTCCATCACGAAATGGGAAAAAGGCGTCGGATGCAAGTACGGCCCCTTTTGTGGAAACTCTTGCCTTCATGGCAGCAATTTTTACGGAATCTATTCTGCTCATCTGCCCGGCACCGATGCCTATGGTCTGTCCATCGCGTGCAAAGACAATTGCATTAGATTTTACATGCTTACATACCTTCCATGCGAATTTCAGCGCCTCTATTTCTTCATCAGTGGGTTGTCGCTTAGTCTCTACCCTGAAGCTCTTAAAATCCTGCTCTCCACTAAGATCCCTGTCCTGAACGAGTATACCGCCTACTACCCTCTTTATATCAAAACCGCCTTGTATCGAATTTTTGAGGGGAGGTGTTTTCATAACCCTAAGATTTGACTTACTTGAAAGGATTGAAACCGCTTCATCGGTGTAGCCGGGCGCTATTACTACTTCAAGAAACATCGTGGTAAGCTCAGATGCTGTATGTTCGTCGACTTCCGTATTGAAGGCTACAATACCGCCAAATGCGCTTTCTGGGTCACATTTCCTCGCGGCGGTAAATGTTTGCAGTGAATTTTCTCCAATTGCGACCCCACATGGGTTGCTGTGTTTAACAATCACGCAGGCTGGATCGGAAAACTCCTTTACGGTTTCGAGTGCCGCATCCGTATCAAATATATTGTTTAGAGATAGTTCCTTACCCTGAAGTTGAAAAGAATTTGAGACACAGGCCTCTTCAAAACCCTTTTCGATATAAAAAGAGCCTTCTTGGTGTGGGTTTTCTCCATACCTGAGTCCCATTTTCTTTTCGAAATGCATGGTTAGATTTTGGGGGAATTTTGCTCTTTCTTTATCCACTTGAATAGATGATAGGAAGTTAGATATAGCGGCTTCATAACCTGCTATGTGGGAAAAGGCTTTGATTGCCAGCATGAAATTTGTTTCGATGGATATACATCCGTTATTTTCCCTTAACTCTTTAATTATGGTTGCATGGTCGTCATGGTTGACGATGACGGTTACGTATTTATAGTTTTTCGCTCCCGCACGCACCATTGTAGGACCACCTATATCTATGTTTTCTATCGCTTCGCTCAACGATACATTTTCATTTCTAATTACTTCGATAAATGGATATAGATTGACCACTAAAAGATCGATACTTTTTATGCCGTGTTTTTCCAGCTCCAGTATGTGAGTTTTATTGTCTCTTACTGCAAGAATACCGGCGTGTATTTTAGGGTGTAAAGTCTTTACCCTTCCGCCTAGTAGCTCTGGTGATTTAATGTAATCTGAAATTTCCGTTACATCAATCCCGGCGTCTTTCAAAGATTTTGCAGTCCCACCGGTTGAGAGTATTTCAATCTGGAACTTTTTAAGTTCCTTTGCAAGGTCTATTATTCCTTCTTTATTGGAAACACTGATTAGGGCTCTTTTTATTTTATTCATTTTTGAAACTCCTTCGGTTTAAGAAGTGAGTGAAAATTACCATGTCTTTTGAGAAATTGTCAATCTTTGCGTATAATGATTTTTAGCTAATTAAACTATTTAAAGTTAACTTTAAAGGGGATGGAGTATGTGATTAGGCTTTTGAAATTATTAACTTAAAGTGTGAGAGGGGAGTAATTTTAATGGATCAACGCGCATTGAAGCTGAAGGTCGGTTTTTTCGTTCTAGTAACATTTATAATATTGGTAATTTTTGTGTTTATCTTTGGGGGAGATAAGGTACTTTTTAAGAGAAGGTATAATCTGAATACCTCCTTTACCAACACTGCCGGCCTCACTCAGGGGGCTGCTGTAAGGCTGTCGGGGGTGCGAATCGGCAGCGTTAAGGATGTTGAATTTCCTAAAGATCCTGATATCAACCTCATCAAGGTTGTCATGGAGGTTAGTGAGGAGGGGATGAGAAGGATCAGTCCTGATTCCGTTGCAACAATACAGACTGAAGGACTGCTTGGAGATAAGTACATCGAAATAATAAGGGGAAAGAAAGAGCCTCCAAAGCAGATTCAAAACGACACCCAGATAAAAAGCTACACTCCACCCCAGGTTCAGGAGTTGATAGGTCAATCAGGGCTGTTGATCGATAATATTATAAGTATCTCACAGAGCATGGATAAGATTGTGAAGGGTTTTGGTAAACAAGAAAACATTGAGAATATAAATAAAACGATTGCGTCGCTTAGCAAGAGTGCTGAAGCCATCGAGAATAGCCTGAAAGCAATAGAAGATGGTAGAGGTGTACTTCATACTCTCATTTATGGCGGTAGGGATAAGTCTGGACAGGGGTTTGATGAAAATACACTTTTAAAAATTGACAGTGCCGTGACAAATCTCAATGATTTGATCGGCCAAATCCGAAAAGGCCCGGGCCTTTTCAATGCGTTGATTTATGATAAGAAATTGTCTGAAGAATTAGACAGCACACTATCGAATATCAGTTCTGCTTCAGATGATCTTGGTGGCCAAGATGGAATAGCACCTGAACTTAAAAAGGCTGCAACAAACTTCAGGGAGATAACGGAAATGCTTAAGGGTGGTGAAGGAACCATAGGTGCGCTCTTAATCGATCCTACCATATATGATAATTTAAAGGGCGTATTGGGCGAGGCTGATAGGAGTAGATTTGTTCGCGCTGCAGTCAAGTATCTACTGGATGAGAAGGCAAAGGATACGGAAAACCAATAGCTTGAGCTTAAAATTGCTCGAGCGGGCGACGGGACTCGAACCCGCGACCCCAAGCTTGGGAAGCTTGTACTCTACCAACTGAGTTACGCCCGCACTTAAAAACAAATTTATTCTAGCGCCACATAAAAGTCAACATTTGACGGTTGCTCAGTTTGTGGCTTGTTTTTTTCTTATCTTAAGTCACCAGTATTTCGCCACTTGTCGCGCCCGAATGTATTACTCGGGCATCCACTCCTTCTTGTCATCCTCGAATGCTCCCCACTAAAGGCATGTGAGGACAAGCGTTGTCGAAGATCTACCCCTGCTTGTCATCCCCGAGGATTTTTGTCGGGGATCCAGAGACAAAGAACATGGATTCCCTTTTAACATACAAATGGCAAGGGAGCGGGGATTCCCGATAGCGCTCGTGTCCAAATGTTGCGCTTTAAGGCATGCGCCCGAACGTTGTTATCGGGTGACATAAGCATATAAGTTCTACCGGGTAGCATCACGGAATGATAGCTTTATTCACTCCTTTAATGGTGTCCAAAATGATTAGAAATGAGTTGATCGAGCCTCGTAAAACAAGGCTTTTATACAGATAAAAACGCCTTTTTGAAATCGTTGAGATCTGTCGCATGGAACGACAAACCCAGAACTGTCATTGCTGTAAGTGTTAGATATTTCGTGGACAGAATTCTTACAATTTCATGAGTAGATTTATTTTCATTAATCCTTTTCAGAATGAAAAGGACTTAAATGGCCTTCCAAAAATTGCGTTAAGAAAAACAGAAACGAAGACGTGAAAAAAAATTTGTGGGTTGTGGTTGGATTAAATTTTTTAGTCGGAGTTTATGATTTTTAGCGAATTTTTGGGTAGCCTTGATTTTTGCTTCTTTGTATCAAGACAAAGAAGTTAGAAACGACAAATAACATGAATGAGGAAAACGCTCTTAAGGATTCTGTCCCCGAAACGTCTGGCATTTTCAATTGCGAGACTGGACTGAACGAAGCAATCTCTTATTTTAGACAAGTTTATACTCCATTAATGATTACTTAACATATCTTTCCAATTAGTGTATAAGTAAACATAAATAATGAACCGCGCTGAAAAAGTAAGACTGGAAAAGGCACTTAGCATCTACTTTAGTGAAATCCACAAGGTCTATACTGGAGGTAATTTTAGGGAAGAGAGTTTCTATCCATCATTAAAGACTCTCGTTCAGGAATGTTCAATTAATTTTATAACACAAGCAGGAACCAATGTATTAGTGCTGCCAAAAAAAACAGAAGTAGGGATTCCTGATTTTCTTATTGGTAAGAATGGAGAATTTGTCGGATATATTGAAGCTAAAACGCCTGATACCAATCTTAGTGAAGTTGAAGATTCCGAACAACTCAAAAGATATCGTGATTCTCTGCCAAACATTATTTTAACTAACTTCTTAGAGTTCAGGCTATATAGATACGGCAAGGCTATAGATAAGGTAGAGGTGGGAAGGCAATTTACTTTAAAGGATTTGAAACATCCTCCAGCGCCCGAGAAGTTAGATTTATTCTCTGAACTCTTGGAAAAGTTCTTCTCCTTTTCCACTCCTGTGATTCAGAAATCGTCCGATCTCTCCGTTGAACTTGCAAAGAGAACCAGATTCCTCGAGCACATCCTGCACGAGGAGCTTTCAAGGGACAACGAGGAAGTAACAAGATTATTCAAAGCCTTTCAGGAAGAACTGATAGAGACTTTGACAAAGGAGAGGTTTTCCGACCTTTACGCTCAGACTATTACCTATGGTCTTTTTGCTGCAAGGATGAAGGTTCAAAACGGATTTAAAAGGGAAACTGCCTGGAGGTATATTCCTGAAAGCCTGCCTCTACTTAAGGAGATTTTCTATTCTATGACTGGTCCTCATTTTCCTGAATCCCTGTCGTGGATCGTTGATGACATAAGCCACGTACTTGAGAAGGCGGATATCTCTTCAATCCTTAAGGAGTTTAAGATCACCAGATGGGATGAAGATCCCGTAATCCACTTTTATGAAACCTTTCTTGCAACTTATAATCCGAAGGAAAGAGAGCGGTTAGGGGTTTACTATACTCCTTTACCTGTGGTTTCTTACATTGTGAGATCTATTCATCATCTGTTAAAAGATAAATTTGGAAAGAGCGAGGGTCTTGCTACAAACGATGTTACCCTCCTTGACCCTGCTGCGGGGACTCTCACATTTGTAGTTCAAGCTATCAAGCAAGTCCAGATGGAATTAGAAGAAAAGAAAAAGATAGGACTCATTAAATCCTACATAGAAGAGCATATAATACCCAATTTCTACGCCTTTGAGATTCTTATGGCTCCCTATACTGTTGGACATTTTAAGGTCTCTATGGTATTGGAGGAAATGGGCTATCGGTTCAAGAAGGATGAACGGTTTCAGTTTTACCTGACAAATACCCTGGAGATGAAAGAACCAAAGCAGATAAGTTTCCTGATTGACCTTGCCAGAGAAGGGCTGGAGGCAAAGAGGATAAAGGAAAAAGTTCCAATTCTTGTTGTCCTTGGCAATCCTCCCTATTCGGTTAGCTCAGAGAATAAATCGGAGTTTATCGAAAGATTAATGGATTATTATAAAGAAGATGTAAGGGGTGAGAGAAATATCCAGCCGCTTTCAGACGACTATATAAAGTTCATTCGATTCGCCCACTGGAAAATCGAGCAGGGCGGCAAGGGCATACTGGGTTTTATCACCAACAACTCCTATCTTTCAGGAGTAATTCATCGAGGCATGAGGAAGAAACTTCTTGAGACCTTTGATGAGATCCACATCCTTAATCTCCATGGTTCTTCAAGGATTGGAGAAAAGACGCCCGAAGGCGGTAAAGATGAGAACGTTTTTGACATTCAGCAGGGAGTTGCAATAGCACTTTTTTTAAAGTATGGGGAGGGATGATGAAAAAGGGGGTAAAGAACTGGTTAGACTCCGCACAATATGACTTAGAAACCGCCGAGCATATGTTTAAAACGGGCAGATATATCTATACGGTATTTATGTGTCATCTTGCCCTCGAAAAAGTTCTTAAGGCAAAAGTCGAAGAGGTTACTGATAGAGCGGCACCTAAAACCCATGACTTAGAGTATCTTGTGGAACTTGCAAAATTATCTCCCGATGAAGACACAGAGAGATTTATTGTAGAGGTTACCAATTTAAGTATAGTTACAAGATATCCACGAGATTTTCAGAGAATACTTAAAGATTTTTCTCAGAAAAGAGCAGGGTTTATTTTGACAAAAACCAAAGAGGTCTTTCAATGGATAGGGAAATCTATCAAGTTATAAGTGAATATAAGAGAAGACTCCAATCGCTTGGAATCAAAGTTAAGAAAACATTTCTTTATGGTTCCCATGCAGTTGGTAAAGCTAGAGAGGATAGTGATATAGATCTGCTGGTTGTATCAGATGACTTTGAAAGCATGGATATCTGGGAAAGACTTTGTCTCTTAGGGCGTGCCCGCATGGGTATAAAAAGGCCGATGGAAATAATAGGGCTTACTGAAGAAGAGCTGGAGTCTGAAGATAGTAGTAGCTTTATCAAAGACGAGGTTAAATCAAAAGGTGTGGAAGTGATATGAGCGAAAAGAAGTTAGCCAGGGTATTCTACGCGGATCTCTGGGGATTAAGAGATGATAAATATAAATACCTTTTTAAGAGTGATGTGAAAACGACTAAATGGCAAGAGCTTGAACCCACTGCTCCTTACTACTTCCTTGTCCCCAAGGACTTCGCCCTGCAATCCGAATATGACAAGTTCTGGAAGGTGACGGAGATTTTTAAGCAATGGTCAAGTGGAGTTAAGACTCATAGAGACCATTTTGTGGTAGGGTATACAAAGGAAGAACTTGCACAACGACTCAGAGTATTTGGCGGTAATTTATCTGACGAGCTAGTCAAAGAGAGCCTGAATTTGAAAGATACAGGAAGTTGGAAGTTGTCTGAGGCGAGACAGAAAGTAAAAGGGCAGAAATTGGAGGACAAAATTTATCCCTATGCTTATCGCCCCTTTGATGTGCGGCGGATTTGCTATGAGTCCGCCTTAATAGATAGAAATAGATGGCCATTTATGAAATGTTTTCTGAAAGAAAATTTAGGAATTACTTTTAAACGAAGTCGTTATTTAAGAACTAAAGAATTTCATCATTTATTTGTTGTTGATAATTTGGGTGATATCAACTTTTTTGGTGACCAAAGTATTTTCTTTCCCCTCTATGTATATCATGATGAACCTGTAGGGGCAATTCATGAATTGCCCTTACAGAAGAAATTCAAAACGGAGCGATCCCCGAACCTCACCCCAGAGTTTTTACAAGCTATAAAAGACTCCGTTGGCTCAGAGCCAACAACAGAAGAGGTTTTTTATTATATTTATGCCGTCCTTTATTCTCCCACCTACCGCAAACGATATGAGGAATTCCTTAAAATCGATTTCCCAAGAATTCCTTTACCCTCAAATAATAAATTGTTTGGAGAATTAAGTGTTCTGGGTAAAGAACTCATTGAACTTCATTTGCTTAAAGCTTCGGCTCTTGATGAGACCGGGATTGGTTTTCCAAAAGACGGATCAAGAAAAGTAGAGAAGGTTTCGTACGATGAACAAAACCTGAGAGTTTTCATAAATAAGGAACAGTATTTTGAGGGCATCTCAAATGAAGTGTGGACCTACCGAATCGGAGCCTATCAGGTAATGGAAAAGTATCTGAAGGATAGAAAAAACCGAAAACTTTCTCTTGACGAGATTAACCATTATATGAAAGTTGCCAAAGCAATTCGTTTGACAATCGAGTTACAGAAAAAGATCGACAACGTATATAGAAACAACATAACTAAAGTTTGATTTTAACCTTTTAATACTAATGCTATTGACTAAGAATGCATCAATAAAAGGTTCTCATTATGCCTCTGCGTTACGATCTCAACAGAATCTCATTTCGATTCAAAAGAGAAATTTGTTAGTATCAGTATTAAATCCGCGAACCGGCTAAATGAGTCAGTAAACAGAGTTGAATAAAGAATCAGATAAAAACAATTGTCAATTGTAGACTCGACCCCATTGTTTTTTTTAATTATTCCTGTTAAAAGTTTTCAAAATGGATTAGAGAGTAAAAATTTTAATATTAGGCATAATTAATAGGATGATTCATAAAGACAAAGGTTTAATTGTTTATGTTGACTGCCAACCATCTGAACAACTTATTTATAATGATGAAATAGTAGCATGTTTTGTAGCGTTAATATGTCCTGATCCTAACGCATTTAGTAAATACAAACAATATAAAGAAGTACCAGCAGATGAACGACCATTAATTGCCGAACAAATTGCAGATGATTTAAGCTCAGCACATGATATTTATTGTATTG
>DASWID010000121.1 GCA_036397855.1 Thermodesulfobacteriota bacterium
TGTCCAAGAGAGGAAATAATATGACCACACCTGTCTCAAATAGCACATTTTAAAAAATTAGAAAAAATAAATTATTTTTGAAAAGGAACTAATTCAAAATTGATCCTAAAAGACTTAAACAGATCAAGATATTGTTCTAGAAGGCGTGTCATCAAAAAATTCTTACGAACAATTTCCTTGGCATTCTTACCCATTCGCTGTCTCAAACCCTTGTCATTTACCAACTGAACTATCCTTTCTGCCGCTTCTTCGACAGAAGACACAAGGAATCCGTTCACCCCGTCTTTGATCTGATGACGGATTCCTCCAACGTTTCCCCCAATTACGGGCGTCCCTTTCCACATAGCCTCGGCGACGGTCAGACCAAAGCCCTCCCTAATTGATTTTTGAAGTACAACCGCGGCCTTTCGTTGAAGAGCATTAACCAGGGCCGAATCCTGATGAGAAAGGATAATGATTCGCTCTTCCTGGCAGTTCAATAAAGACTCGTAAACCCTCTGGCCTTCAGGGTCATCCGTAGCTGCATTGCCTAACAGCACCAAGGTACAGTCAACCTCTTTCCTGGCCAACTTGAATGCCTTGATCACACCCTCCGGGTCTTTCCATCTATCAAAGCGAGAGATTTGTACGACAAGTGGAAGGTCTGTAGGTATCTTGTAATGTTCAATGCGTTCATTTATCTCCCTATCGGTGAGCTCCTTATTCTTTATGGTAAATGGATCTATAGCGGGCATGAAGAAAACCTGAGGCGTTTTGAGTTCCTTAGCGTATTCTTTTAAACTAAATATCACTGCATCATACTTTTCAATGTATGGAATCATGTAATTCCAAAGCGGCTTGTTTGGATTAGAGAGATCAACATGGCAACGCCATATCCAAGGGCAGGTCTTCTTGTAGTGATTTATCATGCCAAGAGGTTGAGGATCGTCGATGATTATAAAATCGTGGTAATCAAGTATATTCCTCACCGAATTTTCATATATAACCTTCTCATAAATATCTATTTTCCGCCTGCTAAGATTGAGTTCTCCACCCTGCAGTGCATTGTGCACCTTCTTCGTAATACTGAAAAAATCTGGAGATCCCTGTATCACTCTCCATTCAGTTTTAACTCCCACACTATTAAGCAACAAGGTAATGGATGACAACAGCTCTGCAACACCCCCACCATAATAAGTCGAATTGACATGAGCCACATGAATACCCTTCAGAGCCTCAGCCTTCTTTCTAATGCGTGCGATGGTTCCTGACCCTACAAACTCTTCATACTCCCCAATTTGTGTCAGCCCGTGGTGCATCATGATTAGCTATACCCTTTTCATACATTTAATAAAACTTTGATAAAGCTTAAAATCCGGAATCTAATTAGACACTTTTGATAATCTATCTGCTGCTGCGCCACTATTTCTCATTGATTTTATCTAATGATTCGTGATCTTTCTATACCCAAGCTCAACAGGAAAACCCAAGACTACCATATACACGGGCACCCATAGTTTCCGTGGATCTCTTTTAGCTGTCTTCCATAAAGCCCAGTCTAACATCCTAGATGATCTTTCATTCCTTGTTTATAACTGACGTAGAGAAATCGGGTCGATCAAAAAACCCATTACTTTTTTTTCAGGGCCCCCTTTATATCGATAAGTACTCTGAGTTTAAACTGGGTAATAATGAAGAATCTAGTACCAAGCAGTAGGAGTGGAATGTCTACTCTTTGCGGTTCCCAATCTATTTTATAAACATCGCAACTCAGATTTATAGACCTCCATATGTAAACTCTGAATCACTTCTCAAAATTGAATAGTTCAGTTTAGAAAATCCGATATATATGGTATATAGTTTTATCTTTTATAAATATTATTAATAAAACAGCCTAATAAACAATGTAAATCTTATGACCGACGATAAATGCACAGAAGCTTATGGGATTAAATAACAATCGAATACTCACCATAAACAGCGGATCCTCAAGCATTAAATTGTCACTTTACGAAATGGGACAATCAGAAACCCTGATTTTATCAGGGGTTATAGAGAGGATCGGTCAGAAATCCACCATCTTAAAAATCAAGGATGCACAGGGTGAAATTAATCTCGAGGATAACCTGTATCTTCGCGACCATGATGCGGCTTTTAAAGCTCTATTTGAATGGCTTAGAAAAAACAGCCCAGTAGAGAAAATAGACGCCGTTGGCCACCGTATCGTGCATGGAGGAATCGAATATTCCCGGCCGCAGGATATCACGCCCGAATTGATGGAAAAGCTGAATGAACTTGTTCCCCTAGCTCCCGACCATCTTCCGAATGAAATCACGGGAATAATGGCAATTAACAAGACTTACCCTGGCCTGACTCAGGTAGCATGCTTCGATACTGCTTTTCATAGGCAGCTACCACTACGTGCAAAAATGTTCGCATTACCGAGAAGCCTATTCAGGGAAGGAATCATGCGGTATGGCTTTCACGGCTTATCCTACGAATACATCATGCAAGAACTGATGACTGTCGCTGGAGAAAAGGTTGCAAGGGGTCGTGTCATCATAGCTCATCTCGGAAGCGGCGCAAGCATTGTGGCAGTTAAGGACGGTAGAAGCATGGATACATCTATGGGATTTACACCGACCGGCGGGCTGATGATGGGTACCAGGTGTGGAGATTTAGACCCCGGGATTTTAATTTATCTTCTCCGTAAAAAAGGGCTAAGCCCAAGCTCGTTAAATGAGATGTTAAACATGCATTCCGGGCTATTGGGGGTTTCAGGAAGAGGCTCCGATATGAAATTTCTGCTAGATAATGAGACGAAAAGCGCCGATATAGCAGAGGCAATATATCTTTTCTGTTATCAGGCAAAAAAATTTCTCGGTGCTCTATGCACCGCATTAGGAGGTGTTGATAACCTTATCTTTACTGGAGGAATTGGAGAAAACTCCCCTGTCATTCGAAAACGCATATGTGATGACATGACATTTTTGAACATCCATCTGGATC
>DASWID010000122.1 GCA_036397855.1 Thermodesulfobacteriota bacterium
AGTCCAAATTGTATTGCAGTTTGGGCAAATTTGTCCAGGTTGGGTGTATGGGCGACTTCAAGCGGTGTTCTGTTTCCAAGTTCTGGCAAGGGATGGTCTGGCATCCCATCTGCTTGTAAAATCACATATTTCATGAGGAAACGATGTTAATTGTTTTTAGGGATTTATCAAGGAGTAAATATCAGGGAGTTGGGTAGGAAATTTAAATCCGGCTTGGAAAAGCTTGACTTCCAATTGCTAGACTTGTGATTAAATACGATCCGCTGATATACCCGGATACATTTATCGGGTATCCATAGAAGTCAATTGGAAACTGAAGCGATCTTAAATCGACATAACTTAAAATGGCTCAGATGAGATTGAATAATGAAAAACTGTCATATTTTACAATGCGTAAGTTTAATCACCGATGAATATTTCCTAAAAAATAATACAAAAATAGTGTATTTTAAATATGTAGACTATAACAAAGGGATATAAAAATCATGTTGAAATATATAACCTTTAGTGCTGATGAAAGACTTATCAGAAAGGCGCGGGATAGAGCAAGAAGGGGAAAAACCACATTGAACGCTTTATTTCTTGAATGGCTCAAGCGTTATGTTGGGTTTGATAAACAAAAAGTTGATTTTGACTCCCTTATGAAATCTCTCAGCTATGCTAATTCTGGTGGAGTTTTTACGCGGGATGAAATGAATGAAAGCTAAATATTTAAGAAATCCAAGATTTGACGATTATTAATCCATTTGTTTAAGACCACATACCAAAATAGCATTTTTCACGCTTAGTGTTGAGAAGTTTTTCGTTGGCAATTAAAGTATTATTGAGATAAAAGAGAAAGAAATCCTTCATGAGTAAAGAATACCTTAACCCGCCGATTATCGAAGAAGTTCAAATTGAGAAGACGTTAAACCATCTTCAGGAAAGTGGTATTGTAATTCCAAAACCTTCTGAGGTACTTGATTACCTGAGCCGTTATCCTGATATTATTGGTCTCCTTATTTCAGTCTGTGAACTAACCGTTCAGCGATTTGACTCACAAACCCGGTTGTCACTAGAACTTTACCGTGACCCTGAAATCGAAGATGAATATCTAACTTTTTACATAAGACAGCAAAAGTATGACGAGAATCTCATGAAGAGGATCGAAGGGATTCGGGCAAATTATGAAAAGATGCTCGTGGGGATGACTGGATGGTTGTTGGTGACTACGGATTTCCGCGCTCTGTAACTCCTATCTCAAAAGATAAAGGAATACATTCCCAAGAAGAGTTACTGAAGATTCGGGAGGAGTCACAGAAGCAGGCGTTACCTGAACAGAAGCGGGTTTTCTCCGTTTCAGAGAAGATTCGCCGCCGTGTCCATAATCTTCCCGATCCTAAACGGCTTCCTCTTTGGTATCACGAGCAACAAGCTATCGACGAGAATTCGAGAGAAATCTGAAGAAAAATTTTGCTTATTGCTTAGAGCAGAGACGGAAGTATAAGCTTATAAGAAATATGGGTCGAGATGGGAACTGATTTTTTATTAATTTTGTCTCAGTACCTCAGTCATTTTATGCACCTGCTTTTCTGCGTGATATGAGCTTCTTACGAGTGGGCCGGACTCTATGTGGGGTATGCCGATTATTTTTTCTCCATATTTTTTCAGGGATTCGAATTCTAGAGGGTGATAGTATCTTGATACGGGAAGGTGGTCTTTAGATGGCTGTAAGTATTGTCCGACTGTTACAATGTCGCAACCAGCACTTTTCAAGTCTCTGAGCGTTTCAATAACTTCTTCTATTTCCTCGCCTAGGCCAAGCATTATTCCTGACTTTGTTAAGATACCGTCATGCCCATGATGCTTGCTTTCTTCTAAAATTCTTAGTGACCATTCGTATTTTGCCTGCGGTCTCACAGCTCTATTTTTTCCTGTAGTTGTTCTTTGGGGCAGGTAATAGAGTCTCGGCACTGTTTCAATGTTGTGATTTAGCACATCGGGCGCTGATCCTAGAACTTCTTTAAGTGCTTCTAGATCCCCTTTGAAATCCGGTATGAGGACCTCGATTTTTATTCCAGAGTTGTATTGTCTTACTTTTTTTATTGTTTCGGCAAATATACATGCACTCTCATAATTTTTATCATCCCTGTTAACCGATGTGATTACTATATGGTTAATGTAAGCGCTATTTTCTATAAGTTTACTAACTGCTTCTGCAACCCTTTGTGGTTCTTCCCAGTCCAGTTCTTCACCTTTTCCCGTTTTTACATGGCAAAACCCACAGCTCCTTGTACATGTATCCCCAAGAATCATAAATGTAAGAGTGCCTGCTCCCCAGCATTCACCAATGTTTGGACACTTGGCCTCTTCACAGACGGTGTTAAGGTTGAGGTTCCTAATGAGTGCTTTGAGGTGTTTGTAATTGGTGGAGTTTGGAATCCTAGCCTTAATCCAGCTTGGTTTTTGTGAGATTTGATTCATATCTAATAATAGGATAAAAGTATTTACGCATTTATCAATATTACGACTTTTTCGGATTTGAGGAGGTTAAATATATTTAGTCCAGGTTTCTTTAATCTTCGTAGGTTAGGATTTAATTGTTCATATCTTCCGTTGCTGTTTCAGTTGAGCGACCGCTAATAGTTGGTCCTCCAAATATAGATGAGGTGGATTCTGTCCGATTTGCCTCGAGTTCATTGATTCTTCTTTGCTGCTCTTTTATTCGAGATTTTAACGAGCCGGAGTGGAATGCACCCCACAATACTGAGAAGAGGACCCCTACAATAAATGTGACAAGGATGATTACTATATTTGTAGTAAGGTAGGGACCTATTTTATAGAATTTGATGTCAAATTTAAGCTCAAAGTCATGAGTAAATACCTCTTGGTTTTGGACAAAAAGAACGATAACTAATACAACAAACACAGCTAGTAAAATAATCTTAATGAATTTCATATCTTACCTCCCTGTAATTTTTAGTTCTTCAAACAACTTTAGATATGTTTGATCTATGTATTCGGGTATTACTTTAATATCCGCAATGACGGGCATAAAGTTGGTATCTCCGTTCCACCGGGGTACAACGTGAAAATGAATATGGTCGTCGATCCCTGCCCCTGCTATTCTACCAAGATTCATTCCAATATTGAAGCCATCGGGTTTAAGCACCTCTAAAGCTTGTGCCCCTATGATTGAAAGATTCATAAGGTCTAATCTTTCTGTTTCATTAAGATTTGAGATATTACTTATATGTCTATAAGGTACTACCATGATGTGACCGTTTGAATAAGGGTAGCGGTTCATAATAATAAAGCCTGTTGAGCCTCGATATAGTATGAGATTTTTTCTATCTTTTTTTTCTTTGGGCTTATCACAAAAGATACACCCCTTTTTTCTTCCCTTGGTAATATATTCAATTCTCCAAGGAGCCCAAACTGGTTTCATCGTTAATTAATTATATCTACAAGGTAAAACAGACCAAAGCGCCCTTTTAAGGGTAAAGTAGAAAGTCCATGACCATCGATCTTTGAAAAAATAAAATCTATTATGGATCTCTTTTTTTTCGGAAAATAAATGACATTTGGTTTCTCTTTAATACCACCCATAGTTCCTGCAAGTCTAATTGCATCGCTGATGGTTCCCAATTCATCAACAAGGTTCAGTTCTAGCGCCTGCTGTCCAGTGAAAATTCTACCATCTGAAATTTCGTCGATTTTTTTATCACTTAGATTCCGTGATTCAGATACAGCGTGTTTAAACTGAGAATGCACATTATCAATAATTTTCTGCATATATTTCTTTTCAGCCTCCGTCATTTCTCTAAAAGGGGAACCAGCATCTTTGAATTTCCCACTCTTTATTACTTCAACATCTACTTTAGCCCAGTTTAATAGCTGTTCATAACTTACAAATTGTGCAATAACTCCTATGCTCCCGGTTATGGTTCCAGGATTCGAAATGATTTTCTGCGCTCCGCAAGCAATGTAATACCCGCCCGAAGCCGCAACTGATCCAAGGCTTGCGATCACAGGGATCTTTTCTCTAAGTGCTTTAGCCTCGCTGTAAATCTCCTGAGATGGTCCTACGGCACCTCCCGGGGAATTTATTCTCAAAACGAGGGCCTTAATTGAATCGTCCGCTTCAATTTTAGAAAGGCTTTCAAGATATGTTTGGGAATCAAGAATGATGTCATCAATCGTCATCACTGCTACCTTATCGCCAGCAACGAAGCCACCGTCTCCAAATATTGCGATCCCAGCTCCGAAACCGATTAAGAAGGCAAAAAAGATAATTACCAAGACTACGAATGTGATGATTAGACCACGCAAGCTTTTGATAACCTCAATCTTGTTTAGATATAGATTTTAGCTCTTTTTCCAGCAACTCTCCAAGCTTTACAGATGACTCCCCCTGAGAGGATAAAAAGCTTGAAATTCTTTCCTTTTCAAGTTGTTCTTCATAGTTTTTCTTACTGAGATTTACCTGTTTATTCCTACGATTAAAGCTAATTACTTTAGCCGTTATGATATCGCCTATTTTAGCGACGCTATTTGATTCCTTTTCCGTTCCATGATCAAACTCGTTGGCCCGAATATAACCCTCGATTTCATTTTCAAGTTCGAGAACTATTCCCCTGTCTTTTATGGCAACGACTTTTCCTGTTAATGCTGTTTGACCTGGCTTATACGTCTCCAAGGCTTCTTCCCACGGGTCCTTATTAAGTTGTCTTACGCCGAGTCCAATTTTATTATTTTTTTCATCTACGTTTAAGACTACAACCTCGATATCTTGATCTTCAGCAAACAACTCTTTTGGATCGACCCTTCCCTTCCATGAAATCTCTGTAGGACGAACCAAACCAACTAGGTCCTCACCAAGCTCGACGAATACCCCTTTTTCATTTACGTTCTTCACCTTGCCATTAATTCTAGTTCCCGGTGGAAACTGTTCTTTGAAAATTTCCCATGGGCTAGGGTCGATTTGCTTCAGGCTTAGGGCAATTCTTTTTTTCTCTGAATCGACTTCGATCACCATTGTTTCTACTCTTCTACCTATGTTGACTACCTCGTTGGGATGCCTAAATCTCTTTATCCATGATATTTCAGAGGTGTGAACTAGCCCTTCAACCCCTGGTTCGAGCTCAACAAATATGCCAAAGTCCACAATAGAGACCACTTTTCCCCTAATCCTCGAGCCTGGCTTGTATTTTCTTTCGACGAAAGTCCAAGGGTCTGGCTTAGTCTGCTTTAGCCCCAGCGTGATTTTCGCATCTGATTCGATTTTAATTACCTTCACTTTTAGGGTTTCGTCTAAATTTATTACGTTACTTGGATGTCTTACTCTACCCCAAGATATTTCACTTATGGGTAGGAATCCCTCGACCCCATCTAGATCTATGAATGCACCCTGGTCAAGTATTTTCATTACTTTACCTAATACGATTTTGCCCTCTTCTAGTGTAGAAAGAGCCTTTCTTCTTTTCACCTCTCTCTGCTCTTCCAGATACGTTCTTATTGATAGGACTATTCCTCTATCGGTGAGTTTTACAATTTTTGCTTCTATGTTTTTTCCGATGAATTTATCCAGATTGTGCTGAGGTCTGAGATCAATTTGTGAAGCGGGTAAGAAAGCGTTCAACTCTATCTTTTCGCCTATATCTACGATCAGTCCGCCGTTCACCTTTTCCTTAATATTTCCCCTAATTAGCTTTTCGTTTTGATAAATTTGCTCAATCCTTTCATGCTCCTTCATAATATCTGCTCTTTTTTTTGAAAGTTTTGGAAGCCCCGAATCATCGACCCATTTCTCCAATATAACATCGACTTCGTCTCCGATACTTACTTCAGGCTCGCCATTTTTCCCATAGAATTCATTAATTGGAGCCACTCCCTCGGATTTGAACCCGAAGTCAATAAAGACGTCATCCTTATCAACCCGAACAACTTTGCCTTTGAATATTTGCCCTCTGTCGGGGACGTTTATGCTTTCGCCCAGAAATTCGGAAAAGTGTGTTTCCTGTTCCATGTTAAGTCTTACTACATTTAAAACTGTTTATTCTTTACAATTTTTTTATGAAATTAGCATGCTTGAGGTATATTCGAATCGAGCATAAGGATTGAATCTTTTCCCCATCTATATATATGACCTGAACGCCCTTTCCTAATGGCATCAAGCTAGTTATTCACCTCAGATAATATGATTTCAACGACTTCATCAGTGCTGAGTTTTGTGGTATCTATTATGACCGCATTCCGAGCAGGATGCAAGGGGGATTCAGAGCGTTCTTTGTCCTGTATATCCCTTTGTTCTATTTCACTTTTTATTTCATGAAGACCTAATCGGCTGCCACTAGCGTTAAGCTGAAGCCATCTTCTTCTGGCCCTTTCATCAAGTGATGCATCTAAATAGAACTTGAAATCAGCATGGGGGAACACATAAGTGCCCATGTCTCGCCCCTCTGCCACGATATTACCCTTAGTACCCATGTCCATTTGAATTACCTTGAGTCTATTCCTTACCACCCTTTTGGTAGCCAAGTAGGAGGAAAGTCGAGAAATCTCTGGTCTCCTAATTTTATCAGACACATCTTCATTGTTAAGAAGTACTTTAACATTATTGTTGGAATTCCTATCGATCTTGATAGTAGAAGTGCGAAGGAGTCTTTCGAGTCCTTCGTCATTATCCGTATTGATGCTGCTTCGCGCTACGAGTAGAGCAACTGCTCTATACATGGCACCAGTATCAATATATAGTAGGCCAAGTTTTTCGGCGACAATTTGAGCAACAGTGCTCTTGCCTGCACCTGACGGACCGTCGATAGTTATGATTATGCCGTTTTTCCGATGTGCCATAATCAGGTTCTTAGGGTCTTCAGTATATTGAAAAATCTTGGGAAAGATACGGAAACACATTCTGCATCCTTAATTTCTGTCCTGCCCTTTGCACGAGTAGCAGCAACTGCAAGGGCCATTGCGATTCTATGATCCCCCCAGCTTGAGCACTCTGTTCCTTTCAAGGTTTCTCTTCCCCTGATTATCATTCCGTCATCTAGTTCATCTATTTCGGCCCCAAATTTTCTGAGTTCTATTGACACGGCTTTTATTCGATCGGTTTCTTTTACCCTTAATTCTTTTGCGTCTTTGATTACGGTTTCCCCCTCCGCATAACAAGCTGCAACCGCAATTATGGGAAGTTCATCAATCGTCTTAGGAATAATCCTTCCAGCTATCTCTACTGCTTTTAATTTGCTGGATTTTGCTAGTATATCTCCGATATCCTCGCCGCTTTCCTCTCTTTTATTCAGTATTTTGATGTCTCCACCCATTTCTTTAAGAATTTCTAAGACCCCCGTCCTACTTGGATTTAGGCCGACACGTTTGATTAAGATTTCAGAGTTTGGGTTAATTAAGGAAGCTACAATAAAGAATGAAGCTGAAGAAATGTCCGCGGGTATTGATAATGTTCTTCCACTTTCAAGCTTTTGTGGCCCTCTAACTTTAATCCTGGAATCATCTTTTTCAATCCTCACTCCGAAATATGAAAGCATCCTTTCAGTGTGATCTCTCGTGGGTTCAGGCTCGATGATCTCGGTTTCCCCTTCTGCATATAGAGCGGCTAGAAGAATAGCGGATTTTACCTGAGCACTAGCCACGGGCAACGTGTAGCTTATAGCTTTTAGGTTACCTCCCAAAATAGCAAGCGGTAATTTTTTCCCATTATCTCTTCCCCAAATTCTAGCCCCCATAAGTGATAGTGGAATTACAACTCTTTCCATCGGTCGGGCCCTTAAATATTGATCACCCGTTATAGAGGAGAAAAAATTTTGTGCACTCAGGATGCCGGTAAGGAGCCTCGCAGTTGTTCCAGAATTTCCTGCATCGATAGTATTTTCTGGTTCGACGAGTCCATATGTACCTTTACCCCTTATCTTTAGGGTATCTTCGTCTATTTTGATTGGTATACCGAGCATCATCATAGCGTCTGCGCTCGAAAGGGTATCACCCGCTGGCAAGAACCCGGTAACGGTTGTCAATCCCTCGGCGATAGATCCTAAAATAATTGCTCTATGGGAAATCGATTTATCACCGGGAGGGGTAAGTTCTCCTCTTAGTTTTGCGCCTCCTCCGTGTATTGATTCTGTAGACACTGGGGAAAAAATTACCATTTCTAGGTTCATTGGACAAGAAAGGTATTGAAAGATGTTCGCTGATTGGGTATTCCATCATTGACATTTTGTTAGAAAAGGAATTATCATGAATCGGAGTATTACGCAGGCCTATCAGGTTCAGGTAAAAATTGGCAGATGTAAATCAAACTTTATATCTCTTACCTGCGCATATAAAAAATATTAAGCGGAGATGATAAGAACGGGAAATACAATATTTATGATTGAAGGGATAATTTCAGCAAACCTCGGTCAGACAATTTACTACGATTGGCTGCTTATTCTACCCGATATAAGATTGATCTTATACTCGATTATTTTTTTCTTAATTTTAGGAAGGACACAATATTTGATTTCCAACATAAATGTGAATAGTAAGGGTGGGTTGTCACAACTTTGCTGATAAGTTATCGGGTATATTTTACAAAAGAACAGGTGGAAGGAAAATACTCGAAGTTTTTACCATTTTATGACTGCTGACGCAAATGTAAATCCGGAACCTATAACGGCGAAAAGGATTAAATCATCCTCTTGAATCCTTCCACTTTTAACTGCTTCATCTAGAGCAATCGGAACAGAAGCCGAGGAGGTATTTCCATACTTGTCAACATTCACAAACAGCTTCTCGGGAGAGAGGTTTAGCCGTCTCCTTACAGCGTCCATAATCCTGTAATTTGCCTGGTGCGGTATGAATAGATCTACCTGTGCCGTGGTTATATCTGCTTTCCTTATAGCCTCCAATGATGCAAACTCCAGTCCCTTTACCCCTTCTTTAAATACGTCATTTCCTTTCATTTTTAGATAGTGTAACCCATTTTGGACGGTTTCCTCACTTGCTGGAGTACGAGAACCACCTGCAGGAAGGATAATTTTTTCCCAATCGTCCCCATTTGCACCAAGAAAAATTGATAAAATACCGGATTTTTCTGATTTAGATAACACTGCGGCTCCTGCTCCATCTCCGAAGAGTATGCAGGTTGACCTGTCTTTATAATCCGTGATCCTTGATAACGTTTCGGCTCCTATTACCAGAATGTTTTCTGCATTCCCGGCTTCAATCATACTTTTTCCTACTTGTAGGGCATATATAAACCCGGAACAACCTGCCAGAAGATCAAAAGCAAATGCATTTTTTGCTCCCAGGCGGCTCTGGACAAAGCATGAAGTGGCAGGGAATATGTAATCGGGTGTGACAGTTCCCAAGATTATCCCATCAACATCAGCGGGATCTATTGATGCTGACTCAAGCGCTTTTAAAGCGGCTTCATAAGCCATATCAGATGAAGCCACTTGTGGTTCGGCGATTCTCCTCTCGACAATCCCGGTCCTGGTTCTAATCCATTCATCGGAAGTGTCGACCATTTTTTCAAAGTCCTGGTTTGAAAGGATCCTGTCGGGTGTATATGAGCCAGTGCCAGTTATCTTTACAAAACCCAAGTCTACTTTTTTCCTCCGAGGTATAGTCGAAGGGATATTATCAGGGTAAGCATCGATTTTGTCAAACTAATTTGTAGCCTCAACTATTATGGATTTGATGTTTTCTGCGTCAATATTGTTTAACGAAACCATTTTTGAGTACTGAATCCTCGTGTCAAAAAAATATATGTAAAAGTGGCCTTGCTCCAATAATTTCTTAAGAAGCTCCATCTCGTTCTCTGATTCAATTGCGAAAGAGTATTCAAACTGGTAGAGGTTGTTATTATAACCTTCGAGATAAAAAAGCATAATTATTGTGGGGAATTCGGGTCTTTTTAAGCATTCGAGCTCAAAAGCTATTTTTTCGACTCCTCTAAGTGACTCGATTACCTCTTGAGAATGCTTAAAAATGAAGAGCGTTTCGCTATTAATTGATGTGGCCATGCAACCCGACTCTATCAGCGAGAGTGATATTTCTAGTTCGGAATTCAATTGCAACGGTTCTTCCTTTGGGCTTCAGAATTTAGGAAAAATTTAACAAAGTACGATATCAACTATGTCACTGCTGAATTAATATTTTTCGCAAAATGTTGAAACACTATAATATACCCTGGGTCCGATCATAATTCTCTCGCCGGTTTCTTGACTCCAGGGTGAAAGTTAAACCCTGGGTCCAATATAATAGAGATCTACGATTAATATAGCTTGACATTTATGTATAAAATTTATTATTATGATTTTGTTAATCGGATAGCGCATTAAACAATCTTAGTAACTATTTATAAGGGAGGGGAATATGTATGTAATCGTTCTCTTCATAGTGTTTTTGGCTATTTACTTCGCATTTGTAAGAGAGGAGGCGCCCTCACGGGGAACCCAAACTCAAGAAACGAAGGCCCAGACTACAACGGACGAGCCACCGAAACCCTCGGATACTGAGGAAGGAATTGATCCCTTCAAGTCTCCCGTGGCTCCTAGTTCATAATTATGAGTTGAGTCGGGATAGGCAGGCTTTGTCCAATAACTTAAGAATTAGACCTTAGGCCTTTGGCTATTAAATTGGACTTTAGGATTAAACAATTACCTCTTTTTTAGTCTTCATAAGAAGCCAAAGGAAAAAAACCCCTCCAAAAGAGGCTGTGATAATTCCAACTGGAATTTCAACAGGCGAAAGAATAGTCCTGGATATTGTGTCCGTAGCAGTGAGAAAGGAAGCCCCAAGAAAAAACGAACAGGGTAATATTATACGATTATCAACTCCTAATATCATTCTCAGGATGTGAGGAATTATCAAACCGACAAACCCGATAGGACCTGTAACTGAGATTACGGCACTAGCTGCAAGCGATGTGGCAAAGTAGATTTTCTTTTCCATCATGTCGACGTTTACTCCTAGAGAGGATGCTACATCGTCACCTAGTGAAAATAAATTCATGTCTTTTGTCATCGAAAGAAGGATCAAACAACCTGGGATAACAAATAAAAGGCTTTTCCAGACGGTATCGAATCCAACGATGTCTAAGCTTCCCATAATCCATCTCATAGTCTGTAACGGCTGAGTAAGGTCTGAGAAGAATTGTAAGAAAAGTATTATGGCTGAATAAAGGAAATTCACGACTACTCCGGCTAATAAAAGTCTGCCGGTTGCAACAACCCCCCGGAGCTTTGATATAGAATAAACGAAGAGAATGGTAAAGATCGCAAAAAGAAAGGACAAGACAGACACGGCAGAGAAGCCAAGGAATCCATTTGCCAACCCAATCCGTATCGCAAGAAGCGCTCCGAGAGAGGCGCCTCCCGATACCCCGAGCGTAAATGGTGAGGCCAGCGGATTCCTGAAGAGTGCCTGTAGACCGGCACCCGCTATGGCAAGAGTTCCGCCGGCAATAGAAGCCATAAGAATCCTGGGAATTCTGATCTTAAAATAAATCGTTCTTGCGAGTTCGTCACCCGAGAATACGGCTTTAACTGGATTTATATCATAAGTTCCAATGAATATGCTGATGAGTGAGATTAGGATCCAGATCAAAATGAGTATGCTTGATGATATTATGAGTTTTTTTTTGGCGTGCATGATCTCTAGATTCACAAGAATCTACGGGTCTCTTATTAATTTGAGCGGCATTTTATTAAAGCAAAATTCAATTAGGATGTCATGGTTTTGTCATGAGAATGAGTGAATTCCGTCGAAGAAGTGATTTCAAATTTAACATTAGCCAACTGGAAATACGAAAATCTTTCCGTCTTCTTTTCTCACTGTTACTTCAATATCATAAGCCTTGCTCAAGATGTCGTCAGTCAGTACCTGATCAAATTCACCCTCGGCAAGTATCCCTCCGTCTTTCAATATGATTAATTTGTCAAAATAAAATAGCGCAGAAAATATGTCATGTGTGGCTGCAATTATAGATATATTCCTTTCGTTTTTGAGCTTTAATAAGAGTCTTAGTATCTCGGTTTTGTGCCTCACATCGAGAAAGGATACTGGTTCATCGAGAATCATTACCTCAGGCTCCTGGGCAAGGGCGCGAGCAAAGGAAGTGAGCTGTTTTTCTCCACCAGAAATCTCAGTGACTAATCGGTCCTGGAGATGGGTTAGGCCTACAGTTTCCATCGCTTGAAAAGCTATTTCATTGTCTTTATCATTTTCAAACTCAAACCTTCCTAGATATGGGGCCCTACCCATTTTTATTATTTCAGAGACCGTAAAAGGGAAACCAAATGTCGGATTCTGGGGTACATAGGCGATTCTTTTAGAGATCTCTCTTTTAGGCAAAAATTTTAGTTCCTTACTTTTATAGAGTATTTTCCCACGTTTTGTGCTCAATATGCCCGTCAGAATCTTCA
Organism: Thermodesulfobacteriota bacterium; assembly: GCA_036397855.1. Lineage (NCBI taxonomy): Bacteria > Pseudomonadati > Thermodesulfobacteriota > Thermodesulfobacteriota bacterium. The sequence goes on from DASWID010000122.1 coordinate 12,411, forward strand.
GTAGGGTTGATTTGCCGACACCGTTTGCTCCGAGCAGTCCGACAAATTCTCCCTGACCAATAGATAAATCGACGCCCTTTATAACCTCTACCCCATCATAGGAGAAACGGATATTCTGTCCCTCAATTATATTTTCCATGTGTTTATCGCCACAAAGGCACGAAGACACGAATATATAAATAAATTCTAGTCACCTAATTCCAAATGGTAAAAAATTTTCTTTTGATTTGAATTTTGGAACTTGTATTTTGTGTTTTGCTTGTCATTCTTTGTGCCTTTGTGCCTTGGTGGCTCCATGATATCTTTCGAATACCTCAGGGTGTAGAATATGAGCCAAAATATAAGCACCCTCAATTATTCTCTGACTCGGTCGGAGCAATTCCGAGCTTGAAACGACGTGGACCTCGTTATTTTTAACGGCTGAAATTTCCTTAAGACCGCCCCATGTTTTAATAGTTGAGCCTTTGTTTTCTGTTTTATCGTACGTCGTCTCAATTATGACTTGTGGATCAAACGAAAGGATGGCGTCTTTTGCAATCTTTAGTGCAAACCTATTGCTTTTCACCACATTTTCTCCACCCGCGAGATTTATTAGTTCGTTTATATAGTTGTCTCTTCCAATTACATAAATATCCTCAAGTGTTCCTGGATTCCGACCTACAACAAATAAAACCCTTTTCTTGGGGACTTCGGAAGTCTTTGAACTAATTTCTTCGAAGTTTGAATTAATTTTATTTGAAAGGTTTTCTGCCTCCTGTTCTTTTTGTAAGACCTTACCTAGCTGGAGAATCGAATTCTGTATGTCTTTAATCGACTTATTGCTATCGACAGCAAGCGTGTTTAAACCTAACTTTCTAATATTATCTCCGAATATACTGTCCTGATCTGTCATAAAGATGACCAAGTCAGGCTTCAGTCTGACAATTGCCTCCAGGTTTGGGTTTACCCACCCCCCCACCTTTGGGACAGCGTCCGCTTCAGGTGGGAAGTCTGAATACATCGTAACACCTACGATCTTATCCCAGGCGCCTAAACCATAAATAATCTCTGTGACATTCGGTGAAAGCGAAACTATACGTTGAGGGTTTTTGTCGGAATTAGCGTAAAGGGTTACGTAAGAGAAGATTAATATTGAAAAGAGAACTAAGGAGGTTTTTATAACCGATTTCATTTATCATCCCAAATTTAATTCGAAATAATAGTGATTCCTCAGATTCAGGACAGAGTTATTTGGAAATTCAAATTCACATGCTTCTGGATGAATTATCTTTGCCAATATCTCGAGTCCGTCCACTACTCTCGGTCCTGACCTCGAAAAATACGAATTTGCATCAACCAGGTAGACATGCCCCCTCTTTGAAGCAGGTATTTGGTTCCAATATTTATGAGAAGTCAGGATATCAATTTCCTTAAGGGTGTCTTCAATATTGAACCCACAGGGCATTACAACGATAATTTGAGGTGCAAAGTTCAAAATATCGTCCCAGGATACCTCAAGCGATGGTTCGCCAGGTTTTGCAATTCCGTTGTCTCCACCTGCCAGTTGAACCATTTCCGGAATCCAATGGCCTGCGGCATATGTAGGCTCTAGCCATTCCATGCAGAACACTCTTGGTCTATCCCTCTCATCTGAAAAAAGGGATTTAATCCTGTGTATTCTTGATTTTAGTTTTCCTACAATTTCATCCGCACGATCCTTTGTTTCGGTTGCATCTCCAATTGTCAGGATTGTATCCAGGATTTGTTCAATTGTATTTGGTTCCAAGGAAATTATTTCGGGGGTATGACCTAAGGCTTTTACCGATTCCAGTACTTCATTTCCTGAAACGGCACATACTTCGCATAATCCTTGAGTAAGTATTATGTCGGGGTTAGCCTCTTTCAATGCCTCAATGTCTATGAGATAGGTGCTTTTGCCCTCATTCCGATTTTTGACGATTAACTCATCTATTTCACGACTTGATAACTCATTTGGATTGATAAAACTCATTATGACCTTAGATTTATCCCTGGCTTCAGGTGGATAATCGCATTCATGTGTAACGCCCACTAAGTTTTCAGCCAACCCTAACGCACAAACAATTTCCGTAGTACTGGGAAGTAATGAACATATCCGCATATCAATAACCCCTCTTGTCATTGCAACTGAGAATTATTTTAACAATAATCTTTAACTACTTTACCTACAGATGCAACCTTCATTCACTGAGGAGGTAGCACGAGTGCAGTATTTACAGAACCAAATTTTGAGCTTATTCCTGTTGTGTAGAATATATCTGCTCCCTCAAAGTCAACCCCCGCAGTTCCAGGTCTAATGGCTAGAAATTGTACTCCGTCAAATAAGTCCGAGTTTGGATTATCTGCTCGGATTCCCGCGGGGAAAAAGAAACTAAATGGAAAAGGACTAATTTCATCATTCGCAGTATCAATCACAGCAATTTGATCAGAATTGAAAAGAGTTGTAAACCCGAGACCGTCTTCGTTGATTTCTATATCTCCGGTATTATTCAGTCCGCTGATATCGGTCACAATTATTGGGTTGCTAGGTCCATTTACGACAGTATTGGTTTCCAAATTTACCTTTAAAAGCGCGCCTACCAGGCCTAATCCCATGTATCCGAATCTTCCATCCGGAGTCGGTGCAATTCTATTTGGAAGACACACCTTTGAATTTGTTTCGCTCAGTGGAATATCTATTGTATCAATTATAGAATCGGTCTCGACATCTATTACATCGATTGAAGGCGGGAAATCGAATTCGCAGAAAAATTCCGAAAAGTCAGGCGTTGAAGAAATGTCTCCAGCATTTACAACATAAATTCTCTCTCCAATAACTGTCATTCCACCCGTATTTGCACCAGATGCCGTGAATGTACCTAAGAACTGGTTGGATTCAGCATCGATTCTTGATATGAATCCACGCCCCGCTGGTTCGAAGAATTCATTGAGATTATTGTTGGACACATAAACCTTTCCATCTGCTACCGCAATGCCTGAAGGATCTTCAAATCCGTCGACCGCAAATCTTACCTCTTGGCACGGTGGGAAATTGTTACCCTCACCTGTTCGAACGATAATTAATTCACAGTTTCTAGTTTGAAGATTTACCAGTGCCACGCTCTGTCCAATGTTATTTGCAACATAAGCCCTTGTGTCATCCAGAAATGCCAGAGCGACCGGATTTGATCCTTGGGGAAGCACAATCGTTCCAATTTGCTGTGGAGTGTTCTGGTCTAAATCGAATATTTGGATGTTATTCGAAAATCCGTTAGTTACATATGCTCTATCCCCTCTAATTTCTATTGCTGTTGGTACACTCCCAAGCTGGGCTAAGTCTCTTCTCACCGCTTGAGAAAGTAAGGTGACTCCTATTGTCGTGTCTTCAACAATGGCGCCGCCATCTGTCACTTGAATATTAAAAATATCATTTGTGTTACCTATAAAAGTTGGGTCGAAGCTTCCGTCATTCTCTCCCGAAGTAACCTGTGTCTCGTCGGTGTTAATGTTAGTCACTTCTACAAGGCTACCCGGTGGGACTGCGCCGGGTGTACCACCTACCTTGATGGTTTGATTTGAACCGCTTCTTTCAGCCACTGCGATGATGTTTCCGGTTGGAATAAAACCCCCGCCGTCTTCGCCGCCTGTATCATTACACCCCACGACTGATACCCCCAACATAATAACAATAAACATGCTCTTAAACATTCTCATGACTAATCCCTCCTTTTTTAAAATTTAAAAAAGATTCACGATGCACGATTCATGATCCATGATGCACATTGAAGAATGTTTTTACTTGCATCCTGTATCCTGTATCTTGTATCCTGCATCCTGTATCGTGAATCCTCGCTTTAAAAATTTATCCCGGCTTTTAAAAACACTGTCCTCCCCGGCAGCGGAAAGTCCAGCGCATCCCGCACGTCCAGGTTATTAAGTAGATTTTTAACTTCGAACGTCAGAAACAGTTTCCACCATTCAGTTGTAGCGCCGACATCGAATGTAGTCCTTGCATCCGTGGTTGGTGAGTCGGGAAAAAGAGAAAGAGGAATTTTATCGACGTAGTGTGTTTCCCAAAAAAGTTTTAAGTATCTATGGGATAACACCATTCTGAGATCAAATTTGTTTCTCGGCCTCCCAGGTAATTGGGCTCCTGTGTCCTCCAGCTCACCGTCTAGAAATGTGTATCCTGCGAAAAGCTCGATGAAATCGAATGGCCTTACGACTAAACTTGTTTCGATTCCTTGTTCTTTTGCATTACCCACGTTAAGTGGTTCTATCCGTTGTGCGCTGATGAATACGAATAGAATCAGGTCATCTATTTTATCTCGAAAGTAGTTGATTTCGAAACCAATCCTCGGGTGTGAAAAAATAAGACCAAAGTCAAAGTCAAACGAGGTTTCTGGCTTTAGGTTAGGGTTACCACCAATGAACCCCTCTTCTGGGAAGAAGAGCTCACCAAAACTCGGGGCTCTAAAGGACCTGCCTATATTCCCTTTCAGGGAAATATAATTGATCGGATTTAAAATTACACCTAACTTTGGTGAAAACCCATCTTCTATCGTACTTGTCTCAGCAGAGGTTTTGTAAAGATCGTATCTCACCAAAGGGTTTATTTGTATCAAATCTTCCAAGAGGTTTATCTCGTCGCTCAGGAAAAGACTGTATGTAAACCTATCGGGGTTATCAAAACCCTCGTTTCTTAAGACATCTCCTCTGAAGTCAGTAGTGATTGTGACTATCTGGTTGAAGGGGGCATACCACGTGAGCCTCGGATTTGCTCCAAAAGTGAAAATTTTGCTCAGCGTGTCTATGGGAGGACCAATGGTCGGTTCCGGGTTTTTGAACTTCAGATTATCGAAACGATTGTACAATACCAGATCAAAGTCAATGTTAGGTCTAACAAACCCCTCTTTTGAAAGATTAACGCTACTGAGGTTCCTGATGTCTTTTTGGTTTGCGTCGGGTTGCTGAAATTCACCGAGTCCCGGAACGCCCCTGTCGTCGTAAAAGAATTCATTTAAAAATCTAACTTTCAAGCCATTCAGATCATAATCAACCTTTCCCAAAAAACTCTCAGAGTGGAATTCGTTATTTATTCTTTTAACGCTCAGGTCATTTATGGATTTAAATTCGAAATCACCATTGCTTTGGGAGTGCGTATAAGATAGAAAGTATCCAAGATTTCCAATTTTTTGGGCTCTTGACGCATTTAACAATAGAGTTTCGAATGAACCATAAGTGGCGGATAATGAAGTAAATGGCTTATCGGTTTTCTTCGTGACGATGTTTACAACCCCACCGATAGCGTCTGAGCCAGCCAGGGCTGATGCACCGCCCCTTATGACCTCAAATTTATCGACATAATCAACTGGTATTGTAGATAGGTCTACTCCTCCCCCAAGCGGGCTGTTCAGTCTTATGCCGTCTAAGAGAATAACCACCTGGTCATTCGAGGAGCCTCTGATGGAGAGTGTTTTAAGTTGTCCGAATCCTCCAAAATCCCTGACAACGACTCCGGGAGAAAAAGAAAGGATTTCGGAAGTAGTGTTATACTCACCTCTGAAATCCTCGAGGTCCAGTATAGTTGAGAATGCCGAAGGATAGTTTAATGGAGGCTTGACAGGGGCTTCTTCGACAATCACGGGCTCAAGAACCTTCTCTTCCTGTGCGAAGCCCTTTGTAGAAATTAAGAAGAGAAATAAAAGAACTGCTTTTTTCATGAAGCCCCCTGCTCTTTTGAATTACAGGCAGGGGATAATTTTAATTTAGAAGTCATTTACTTTTATCCCCTCGATAAAAAGTAAATCAAGGTTTCAGAGGCAGGTCTTCTGGCTCGTAGCCATCGAACCGCTTTGCGCCTTCCCAAAATCGATAAATGATTTCAGTGGCATTAGATGCAAAGGGTTTTTAGGGCTACTTACAGCAGCGGGGCTGCACCGGATTCTCACCGGATTTCCCTTTTAAGCCTAGCAGGCACCTGAGAATCTTAGATTTTAAAGGAACAATTAATTTACAATACACATGATAGCCTTTGCTGTGACAATGTCAAGACAAAGGATATATTCATCCCTTTACCCTTCGACTCTTCGATCAAGCTTAGAGCGCTGGACTCAGAGAACATGATGAAAGAAATGGTTGGGGATTTCTTACACTGCACGAGCTTTATAAATAAACCGTCCGTCCTGAGTCCTGAGTTTATCGAAGGATCGAAGGACGGATATTTTACACTGAACACAAATTGTTTACCCTTCGACACGCTCAGGGTGACCGGCACGGATGGTGCCTCCTAATTCTAAATTGTAGCCTACGGAGATGGGAAACCCCTCCTGTCGTGTGAATATTAACCGTAAGTACAATCAGCCAAAGGCCGGGATGACCTCTTTGCCGAACAACTCAATGCATTTTGAAATCGTTTCGTGATTTGCCTGTGGGAATACCATTCGAGAGGCAAAGTAGTTAATTCCTAATTCATCTTTATAGCGATTAATCTCATTGATACATTGCTCAGGAGTTCCGATTATAAATCTGTCTTCTGAAAGGTGCTTAAACAAAGGGTCATCAAGCCCTGTGAGTTGCTTCCCTCGTACGTACATCTTTACACCTAAGGTGAAATAGTATTTATACATATCAATAATGTATTTGTTACCGCCCTGTTTAGCTTTTTCACTGTCAGGGTGTACATAAGTTTCTCTAATTAAAATATGTTCTATATTATCTGAATTCTTATGTGCTTCTCTAGCTCCTTCATTGTAGAAGTTCAATGTATCTCTGACCATCTGCATCGTTCTTCCTGGACCGATAAGGAGAGGGCAACCCATTCTCCCGGCCCTCTTGATTCCCGGCTTTTCGAATGCCCCGATGTAAATTGGGATATGGGGTTTTTGGATGGGTTTTGGAGTCACATTGAGATTGCTATATTCATATCGCTTTCCTTTAAAGGAGAAATTCTCTTCAGTCCATGCTTTAACTATTACATCTATTCCCTCTTCCATTCTTGACGGTCTTTGCTTCATTGGGATGCAAAATCCATCGAATTCTTCTTTCCTGTAGCCCAAAACGACGCCTAGATTAAATCTTCCATTTGAGATGTTATCAACAAGGGCAGCGTCCTCGGCTACCCTTATTGGATTGTGAAGTGGGAGGATAACTCCGGCTGAACCGATTCTTATACGACTTGTAACGGCGGCCATTGCTGACGCGACAATGGGGGGATAAGGACAGTAGCCGTCAGGGAGAAAGTGATGTTCTGAAATCCACGCCGAGTCAAAGTTTACCTCTTCAGCAAGTCTAACCTGTTCAAGAGTCTGTTTATAAAGCTCTGACTGAGAAACGGGATTGTCTTTATGCGACTGCATGGTGAAGAGCCCTATGCCAAATTTCATTATGAATCCTCCGTGTCATTAATTGGTTTTCAATTATAACACGTGAGGAGATTAGTTAACCCGAAGAACTACGATAGTAGATTCTGGCAAAGGTTTTAGCGAACTCTTCAAAGCTTGTAGGAGTGGAATTATCAACGGTTCTTGGGTTATCCTTTCCTAATATACCTTCATTTATAGATTTTGTAATTTCCAAAATCAGTCCACTCACGTTACTGCTCATCCCCGAGGCAATCAAACCTTTTTCAAGGTCGTCATATGAAAGTTGAACATATCTGAGTTCTGGAATATTTATTTCTTTTGCGATAATCTCCGTCGCCTCTATGAATGATAGATCTCTCTCGCCTCTTAGTTCCTTAAATGTTTTTCCGGAAAAATCACGGTTCAAAAGTCGCATGGTTGCTTCGTTAGCTATATCCTTTGTCGCAACCATAGGGAATTCGACTGAACCGATAAAGCCCGTTGCGATAATTCCTCTTTTTCTGATCATCTCGATGTATCGAAAGAAGTTGTCCATGAAGTATGCAGGTCGTAAATGGAGGATGTTAATTCCATAAAGCTTATTAAGCCTTTGTTCCTGATCATATAAACCCCTGACTGGCCCGTTTTTATCGGGTCTGTATGCGCTTAAGCTGCTTAGATTTGCAACGTACTTGACGCCAGAATCTCGAATGGCTTCCGCGACGCGCTCTCCAATTTTATTGTCTTGAGCTCGTAAGTCATTTACAGAGTTATCACGGGGGATCATAACATATACAGCCTTTGCTCCAGTAAACGAAGCTGTCAAAAAATCTGGATCTGATGCATCGCCAATAAAAGCATCGGCTCCCCTATCTATGAATGTTTGCAGCCTGTCTCTCGACCTGCCAAGCACCCTTACACTTTCCTTATGATCCAGGAGGTTCTTGGTTATTTTGCTGCCTGTATTTCCTGATGCTCCCATAATGGCAAACATGATAATTCAAGCTAGTATAACATTGATCTCAATGGCTTCCCCAACGTGCTCACCACTGGATTATTTGAAATTGCATATTTTCTAATCGAGTACGTCACGAATCCCCTCGACAAAGCCTGTCGTGAGCCCTGTCGAACGGCTCGGAACAGGCTTGCTAGTGAATTTATATTATCAGGTATGCATCGGGACATAAGATTTCTTAGGGAATCCTTATATATTCGTATGAGCATGGAACAGGCTAAGTGTCATTCCCAGATGTTTTGAGTGGGAATCCAGATCATGTTCCTGGGTGCTCTAAGATAACAATGACATCCATTATATTTACTTAAAGCGAATGTCATAAATACACTAGGAAAATGAGATTTAGTTGAGCGACAGATTTGCACAACCACCCTTCGACCCTGCTCAGGATGATCGGATTATCTTAACCTGTTAACCGACGGATAGCCGATATTTTCGAATCTCTGATAATAATTATCTGAGTCCTTTTCTATGAACTTAGGGTATTTTCATCCTGCGCTTATTTTGTTTATAATGACATTATCAATCTATCAAGAGGTGATAAATGGGTAAAGAGATAAAATTCGGACTTTCTGCCCCTATGCCAGGGGCCGATCTAAATGGACTTCTGGAATTTTCTAAGAAGGTTGATGGGCTTGGCTTTGATAGTATCTGGTATCCGGATCACGTTGTCTTCGTCTCACCCACAGAGGCACATGAGGCATGGACTGTAGCAACGGCTGCGGCGGGAATGACAAGCAACATCACGCTTGGAACAGTCTCTGATCCGCACAGAATGCATCCAGCTGTGTTTGCACAAAGACTTGCGACGATCGACCATCTTTCAAAAGGAAGGGTTTCTCTGTGTATGGGCGTTGGTGAGTCCATGAACCTGGATGCCTATGGAATAAAATGGAATAAGCCTCTATCTAGACTGAGGGAATCAATGGAGATAATGAGGAAGCTTTGGCAGGAAGAGGGGCACATAGATTACAATGGGGAATTTTATAACCTTAAGAGTGCATTTCTTCAGGTGAAACCCTACAAAAGAAAACTAATCCCAATGTATATGGCTACTCATACCCCAAAGGGTCTCGAGTTTACCGGACAGATGGCTGATGGGTGGCTTCCAATAGATCTTACTCCTAGCCTTTATTCTGGATATTTGAGTCAAATCAAGGAAAATGCGGAAAATGCAAATCGATCCTTGGATAATTTTGATGCTTGCTTATGGAGCTTTACGTCGCTTGGAAAGGACGTTGATGACGCTTATAAGACACTAGAGCCCTTCAAGTACGTATTAATCATGCAGGACCAGTTAAAGAAGGCCGGCTACGACATTGAAATCCCTGAGGAGTATCGTGGCTTAAATTACTTTAATGTTGTTCCTCAGGATGAAGCAGGGAGACAGAAGTTCAGAGAAATAGGTAAATTCTTTCCACGGGAGGCGGTATTGGATTTTACAATCACAGGTTCAAAGAAGGATTGCATTCAGAAGATAGAGAAGTTTATCGATAGTGGCGTTAACCATTTTGTATTATTCTACAGATTTAGTCCTGACCCCGAGGTAACTCTTAATACATATGCTAAAGAAATAATCCCCTATTTTAAAGAGAAATAGTATATGCACATAAGAAAAATTAAAAAAAAGAGGGTTATCACTGCAAATCCTAATGATTCTGTCGTAAAAGCAGCCAAGCTTATGGACAAAAATGGAGTAGGGTGCGTTGTGGTGGTAATGAATAAAAAGCCAGTCGGGATTTTAACTGATAGGGACATAGCAGTGCGAGTTGTCGCTAGGAAAGCAGATCTAAATAGGACAAAAGTAAAGGATGTTATGACAGCTAGCATTATTACCGGGGAGGATAGTCAAAGGGCTGCTGACCTTGTAAAAGTAATGCAAGATCACGGTATTAGGAGGGTTCCAACCGTTAATAAAAAGGGTGAACTGACGGGAATTATAACACTCGATGATATCCTCTATATGATTGGAATGAGGTTAAGTTACACTTAACCAATTCCTTGTTATTCAGTTTTCTTGTTATGGTCGACGAAGTGCACCTTATTAAAAAGAATGATCCCAAGGGGATTCGGTTTAAGACCAGCAACGTAGGGTTTAGCCATGCTCTGCTGAATTGAGATTAGGAAGGGAGCAATTGGCACGTCCTCTTCGGTAAGAATTTCTTGAGCTTTATCATAAAGCGCTTTTCTTTTTTGAACGTCTGTTTCTTGTGCAGCCTTTTCCACTAGTTCGTCGTATTTATGATTGCACCATTGTGTTCTATTATTTCCACTGTTGCACTCAAAAAGATTCATAAAATTATGTGGGTCTGGGAAATCTGCACCCCATCCGGCCCTGTGTATTTCTGGCGGATCAGTATTAATTGTGCTTAAATAGACCTTCCATTCCTGATTTGAGAGTTCCACATCGACACCGAGGTGTTTTTTCCACATGCTCTGAAGGGCTTCGGCTATAATTCGATTGTTGGTTACATCCGGATATAGGAAGGTAACTTTAGGGAATCCCTTACCATCCGGATAGCCAGCTTGCGACAACCACGCTTTTGCCTGATCTGGATTGAACTTTATACCGATGTTTGGGGCATAGCCAAGCATTCCCTTTGGTATCCAGGACGTTGCTGGAATCCCCGCACCCTGTATGAGATTGACTATACTGCCTCTATCTATTGCGGCTGAGAAGGCTTTTCTCACCAGTGGATTATCGAAGGGGGGTTTCTTGGCATTGAATGCTATGTAGTTTCCTCGAAACTGAAGTTGTGTCGAAAAATCAGGCAAAAGTCTTAACCTCGGGATCTCGAGAACCGGAATGCCACTTCCGTCAACGTAATCCAGCTCCCCGCTTTCATAAAGGGCGAGCGCCGACGTTGGGTTTTCATTCATTATCATATTTACAAATTCAACCGTTGATTTTTCTCCCCAGTATCTCGGGTTTCTTGTAAGCAAAATCGCATCATGATGACGCCAAGAAGAAAGTGAGTAAGGACCGAGTGTTAAAATATTTTCAGGTTCGGTCCACTTCAAACCATACCTTTCAACGACATCTTTTCTCATTGGAAAGGTAGACATAAAGGTTAAAAGACTGGGGAAATAAGCTGCCGCGTGCTTTAGCTTAACCACAAGAATATTGTCGTTGATTGCCTTGACGCCGACTTTTTCCAGATTGGCTAGCTTACCGGTGTTAACTTCCTCTGCATTTTCAATATCATAAAGAAAGTATGCATAATCTCCTGCCGTCTTTGGATCAAGAATTCTTTTCCATGAATATTCAAAGTCCCCAGCTTTTAGTGGTTTCCCATCGGACCAAAATACGTTTTTTCTGATATAGAAAGTATATGTTTTTCCGTCATCACTTACCTCCCATCCTTCCGCCAGAGCCGGTTCTGGCTTATAATCGTCTCCAAACCTCGTTAGCCCTTCCATTATATTATTTAGTATTAAATAAGAAGTGCTGTCTGTAGCCAAAGACCAGTCAAGCGACGGCGGTTCCGTACCGATGTTAATTCTTAACGTGTCTTTCTCGGAAATATCCCCAGACGAAGAATTATTAGGGTCGCCTTTGCATCCTATCAGAAGAAGAAAAACTAAAAGAGTAAAAATGATATTTTTTTGCATTTTTTTATTTTATATTAGAATATGAATAATTTATTGTCTGATGGAAAGTTGCGATAAGTCTAAAGCAATGGGTTTCAGATTTATTTTCAAAGACTGCAATTTTAATTGGACTCTCCGATTAAGAAACTTTATCGATAGAACAAAAATCTTAATGTACTCGACGACTAATAGCAACAATTGTTCATGATTAATTTTAACTATAACTGGTCGAGGTTCGATACATCGGAGTAATTGATATACTCCCACCGAAAATTGAAGTATCGCTCCCAGCCTTTTTTAAGAATGAATTAGGGGAATTTATTAAGCACGATTTCGAAATGGTTACATTAGAAGATATTGAAGAAGCGGATAAGATACTGGAACATGTAATCCTGAGAACCCCACTTGTATACTCCTATTCACTGAGTGAGCTTTCGGGCGCTAATGTTTATTTGAAGCTTGAAAATCTTCAAAGAACCGGTTCATTCAAGATTCGTGGGGCCTACAATAAGCTCTACAAACTGAAGGACATTACAAAAGAGGTTGTCGCAGCCTCTGCGGGGAACCATGCTCAGGGCGTAGCACTGGCAGCAAAGCTACTTGGAATGAAATCGACTCTGGTTATGCCGGAAGGTACTGCGATCAACAAAATGTTAGCGGTGAAGAATCACGGGGGAGAAATAGTTCTTTTTGGTGATACATTTGACGATGCATTCGGTTATGCTAGGAAACTCGAGCGAGAAACAGGGAAAGTCTTCATTCACCCGTTTGATGATCCTGAGGTTATAGCGGGTCAGGGTACTGTAGGACTTGAAATTATCGATTCTTTTAAAAATGTAGAGTCGGTTATTGTTCCTGTTGGTGGGGGTGGATTGATTGCTGGTGTTGCGATAGCCGTAAAGAAGATGAATCCGAATATTAGGGTATTTGGGGTTCAATCAAAAGGGGCTCCTTCAATGTTTCTTTCAATGAAGAAAAAAAGGATAGTAGAAACCGGTTCAACACAGACCATTGCCGATGGAATCGCCATAAAAAGGATAGGTGAGATTACCTTTGAAATAGCACAAAAATATGTTGATGAAGTCCTAACAGTTGATGAAAATGGGATTGAAGAGTCACTCCTTCTATTAACAGAGAGAAAGAGAATCGTGGTGGAGGGTGCAGGCGCCGTGGGGCTTGCCGGACTCCTTAAAAGAAAAAAGGATTTTTGTAAAAAGAATGTTGCGATCATTATCAGCGGCGGAAATATTGATATTAATCTACTAGCCAGAATTATTCAAAGAGGGCTTTTGAAAAATGGAAGACTATTAAGACTGGAACTAGGATTGCCAGATGTACCGGGTTCCCTGGGGACGCTCACCACCCTTCTCGGCGAGGCAAAAGCTAATATAGTAGAAATCTATCATGACAGGTATTCAAAGGATCTTCCGATTGGCGAAGCGATTGTGGAAATATGTCTTGAGACCAGGAGCTTTGAACATCAGGAGGAAATTCTTAAGCTACTCAAGGGAAAAGGGTATAGCCCAATAAAAAAAGACTGACAAGATGTTTCTTCCCAAAGATTATCGAGATGACGAACGTTTGAGAGAAAAGGCATTCAGGTTCTTATTTACAACTGCATTCACAGCTTTCAATTACATAAGTTGAAATAAATTTGTTTCGATCCTCGGGGGGGGATTTTATCTGCTGACGTGCCGGATGAACAGATGTGCTCACACACTTTTTCCCTTCTTGACACTTAAACCTACGGCACTCATTCTCAGAACACCAGTTCCTGGCCCATTCAAGTGCCTCTTCCTCAGCTTCTATTCGATCACTTTTTATTTCCGATTCAAGAGGTTGGGCGTATACTAGCCTAGCATGCTTATCGTTACATTCACTGCATCCACAGTCGCAAGTCACTTTATTAACCAAATTCCAGAAACCTTTTTCATCCCTAAGAGGCTGGTCGTTTTCGCTTGTCCATTTTTCTAAAAAGCAACATTTGCTCTTGGGGTCGTCAATACTGCAGATGCCGTCTTTAGCATCTGAATTGCAACTACTCTGTTTACATAATTCATAGCATGCATTTCTTGCATTATCTCTGAAGTTTTCAATAGCTACTGCTTTGCTTTCGCCACTTCCCGATATGTCGGTTAGTGCTTTTTTTGAAGGGCATATATTGCTGGTCTCGTTTTGTGCGACAGACGCGCACCCCAGAATAATAAGTATCGTTAAAATTAAAGCTGAAGAATTTGATCGCATTACGGTTTTAAGTTGCAGAGCCTCCGGTCTGAACTGTCTAATAATTATTTAGGTTGATTAAGTATGGGCAAGGATGATTTAAAGTTCAAATAGAATGTTTATATTGAGAAGTCTAAAATCGCTTCCTGGTTACTTATCTCATGAATGCAATAACACAAAAATGCGGTTAGCTCTTGCAATGCTACACAATTGACCTAAAATAATTTTGATCAAGGCAGGATCTTAATTTATCATATTGCCACATGGCGCATACAGGAGAAATTGGCTGTAGTATTTCGGTATTTCAAAAATGAATGTGGGGGAAAAATAAATCGATTATGCCAAAGTGGATCTCTTAGTTAGTCCCGAATGGCTCGACCAACACAAACGGGACCCTAACCTGGTAATTGTCGACTGTCCGATGGATAAGGGATCTTATAGTCGTGCTCATATACCCGGGGCGTTACAACTTCCCGTACACCCATACATAAAGGCGAAAGATGCCAGTGGTGACATCACCCTTCATCTACAGGAGCCAGACGAATTCAAGGGATTAATGGCTGAGCTGGGTATTGGCGAAAACACATCTGTCGTTCTTTATGATGACAGGGGTTCTCTCTTGGCAGCTCGACTATGGTGGGTTCTCAGGTATTACGGTCACGAAAATGCAAAAGTTCTCAATGGCGGCTGGCAGGGATGGGTATCATCTGGATTCCCCGTATCTTTCAAAACTTCCAAGGCTTCGGATAGGGTAGAAACGTTCTCGCCTTCTAAGAATCCTGATCGTCTCGCGACGCTTGAACAAATTAAGGAACATTATAAGGCTCAAGAATGGAGGATCCTCGACGTCAGGTCAGATGATGAATATGGCGGAAAGGAGGACCGTGGCAATAAAAGGGCCGGTCATATACCAGGAGCAGTTCAATTGGAATGGAACAGGTTCCTCGAAAACTCAAACGATATTGAAGCAGTTCGTCGCTTCAGGTCCGCCGAAGAGATTCAGGAATTATTGGAAGGGTACGGGATCAATAAGAATCAGACGAATGTTACACTCTGCCAATCGGGTATTCGGGCTTCGCTTGTTGCTTTCGCTCTTGAGCTGGTGGGTTACCCAGTAACTAAGTTGTATGATGGATCCATGGCTGAATGGGCAAATTTAGACGATACACCGCTCGAATAAACTAGATAGAGTGCTTATGGAAGGATTCTCGGGCTTTTGGATTACAAATCCTGCAGGAGTAGCTCATCTAGCATCTAGATCAATGTTTTGTGTTTTCAGGTATAAGGAGCAATTGCCATAGATTAAATAGAATTTCTTCCTTCTCTGTGAAGGTTATTTCTTTTGCATTGAAAAATCCTTCATTTATTCTCATGGCAAACGCGTGAAAATCTTTATCTGTTATGCTTATACAAGGTTTTATTGAGTCGTGAAACTCTACTAAAAAACCGTCAGCCGTTTGAGTAGCTGTATAGTCGATACTTTCTTTATTCATGATTTACCCCTATAAACCGTAAAATAATCACTATTAATTGAATTTAAAGGTCTTTATTAAAAAAACTTTAATCCAAGTAGTCAAACAATTTGAATGAAAAGTTATTTAATGATATTAATGAGTTGCGTGTAATATTCAGTTTAATTAAAAATATGAATACGATTGCAATGAAAAAATTAAGAATGTTTTTGCTAATCTCTTTTTTTCTATTTCACGTAGGTAGTGTGTTGTCTTTTGAGGGCGATAAATCAAGCGCATCTGACGCCAAACTTGGAAAAGTAACATTTGCGGGTGGTTGCTTTTGGATCTGATTTAAATTTAAGAGGTTAATTACTCTGAAGATAAAGTTACCAGGGCGGTCCCACTTTCAACCGCGTCACCTTCCTCAACCTTTATCTCTGTAACTTTACCTTCGATGTTTGATTTAAGCTCGCTTTCCATTTTCATAGCTTCTACAACTATTACACCCTCACCAGCCTGCACATCGTCTCCCACCTTTTTAAGTATTTTAACAACGCGGCTCGGCATGGGTGATGTTATTACCTGTGCTCCTGAGTCAGAAACAGCAGCACTAGACCTTTGTCTTTCAGATATCGCCTCTAGTTCAATGAGATCGCCTTCAAAAAAAACGTGAACCTTTTTCCCATTTTTCCGTACTCCCACGCAAAAAGACTTTCCCTCTAAAATGATTGAATAAATATAGTTATCAATCTTTTGATACTCTACAGGTACCTTCTTCCCATTGAACTCAAAATGGGTTTTTTTCTCGTCTTCCTCTAAGCTGATCCTGTAAACTTGATCGTTATATTTGAAGTTGTAGGTCATAGCATATTATTCCGGGTTAGACCAAGTTTTCTAGAGAAAAGTTTCCAGTTTGAAGCTGGCCTATATTTTGTTTTTTCAATATCATGACTAGCATCTCTCATGGCTATGGCCGCAGCAACAAGAGCCGGTTCTATATCAAGTGAAGTAGGTTTAAGAGTATCTGAATGTCTCTCAATAAAACCGGTATCAATAGTGCCCTCTTTAAATTCATTGTTAGCCATCACGCGTAATAAAAAACCGATGTTTGTCTTGACGCCCAGAACAACAAATTCCTTTAGCGCAGAAATCATTTTGCTGATAGCGACTTCTCTTGTTTCACCCCATACTATGAGCTTTGAAATCATAGGATCGTAAAATGGGGTAATTTCAGAACCACTGTAGATCGATGAGTCATTCCTAATACCCGGACCATTCGGCGCCCTGAAATAGACTATTTTGCCGGGTGAAGGTATGAAGTTCATCTCAGGATCTTCGGCATAAACTCTACACTCGATCGCATGCCCTTTCATTGTGATGTTCTTTTGTTTAAAAGGCAGCTTCTCTCCGTTGGCTATTCTTATCATCCATTTAACGATGTCGAATCCAGTAACCATTTCGGTAACTGGATGTTCAACCTGTATTCTCGTATTCATCTCTAGGAAATAGAAATTTCCCTTCTGATCCAATATAAATTCGACAGTTCCAGCTCCGTGGTAAGAAACTGCCTCTGAGATTTTAACTGCTACTTCCCCCATCTTTTTTCTGGTCTTAGCATTAATGGCTGGAGAAGGAGTTTCTTCAATCACCTTTTGATGCCTTCTTTGTATGGAACATTCTCGTTCGAACAAATGTAGTATGTTTCCGTGCAAGTCACCTATAACCTGAATCTCAACGTGGCGCGGTTGCTCGACAAATTTTTCAATGTAGACTGAATCATCGCCGAATGATGAACGGGCCTCGCTTCTGGCCATACGTAATGAGCTTTTGAAATCATCTTCCTTCAAAACAAGCCTCATTCCCTTTCCACCGCCACCGGCCGAGGCTTTTATCATAATTGGATAACCAATTTTCTTGGCTATTACCCCTGCTTCCACATCACTCACAGCACCCTCAGATCCCGGTGCTAGCGGTACACCCGTCTCCTGGGCAATTTTTCTAGCGGTTACTTTATCTCCCATTAGTCGGATAGATTTTGATGAGGGGCCAATAAATACAATCCCTTCTTTTTCACACATCTCTGCAAAGGTCTCATTTTCGGCCAGAAACCCGAATCCTGGATGAATGGCTTCGGCCTTTGAAGTTTTTGCGATTTCTATTATTTTTTCCTTAACTAGGTAGCTCGCACTGGGTGCTGAAGGACCTACGTGATAGGCTTCATCTGCTAGTGCGACATGGAGTGAGGTTCTATCTGCATCGGAATAGATTGCAACCGTTTTTACTCCAAGCTCATTGCAAGCCCGTATAATACGTACTGCGATTTCCCCTCTATTGGAAATCAGTATTTTATTGAACATTTATCTTCTCCAATAAGTCCTTGACCACTAAGACGATGAGATACGAAGCGAGAGTTTAGGAATTAGAATACAAAAGTCAGGAGTCAGAAGCAATTTTTCTTCTGGATACCGTCTTCTGACTTCTAAAATTGACTTTCAAACTCCTATTACTCCTTTGTGCCTTAGTGTCTTGGTGGCTACTTTCACTATAATGGAATATTTCCGTGTTTTTTTGGTGGATTTGTCTGTCTTTTAGCTTCAAGCATCTCAAACGCCCTTATCACCCTTGGTCTTGTATCTTCGGGCCTGATAACTTCATCGATAAAGCCAAGGTCGGCAGCTCTATAAGGATTAGCGAACCTTTCTCTATACTCTTCGGTAAGTCTCACTCTCTCCGCTTCAGGGTCCTCGGCCTGTTCTATTTCCTTCCTTGCGATTATGTTCACAGCTCCCTCCGGGCCCATTACAGCTATCTCTGCGGTGGGATAAGCAAAATTAATGTCGGCCCTTACATGTTTGGAGGACATGACGTCATACGCGCCGCCATAGGCCTTTCTCGTAATAACGGTGACCCTTGGTACAGTTGCTTCGCAATATGCATATAGAAGCTTAGCCCCGTGTTTGATAATACCTCCCCATTCCTGGGCCGTACCGGGAAGAAATCCAGGTACGTCAACAAAGGTAAGAATGGGAATGTTAAAACAATCACAGAATCTCACGAACCTTCCACCCTTCACGGACGCATTAATATCAAGACATCCGGCGAGCACATTTGGCTGGTTGCCTACAATTCCCACAACCCTGCCATCCAGTCTAGCAAATCCGATATTTATATTTTGGGCAAAATGTTCTTGAACCTCGAAGAAATAACCATGGTCTACGATAAGCCTGATAACATCTTTGATATCGTAGGGTTTGTTGGGATTTTCTGGGACTATACCCCTCAGGCTCATTTCACGTCGTTCAATGGGATCGTCTGTTGAAATTCTTGGTGAATCTTCCATGTTGTTGGAGGGTAAGAAGCTTAGTAGCTCCTTGATGAGTAAAATACAGTCCTTATCGTTCTGTGCTGCAAAGTGGGCTACGCCGCTAGTTGAATTATGAACCATGGCGCCACCAAGTTCCTCTCTGGTTACCTCCTCATGGGTGACGGCTCTAATGACGTCGGGACCGGTTATGAACATATAACTGGTGTCTTTCGACATAATTATAAAATCGGTCATAGCTGGAGAGTATACAGCACCACCTGCGCAGGGTCCCATTATGGCCGAGATTTGAGGAATAACACCCGAGGCGAGTACATTCCTTAAAAATATGTGGGCGTAGCCTGCAAGGCTTTCAACACCCTCCTGAATCCTTGCACCACCAGAATCGTTTAAACCGATTACCGGGGCTCCGACCTGTGTGGCAAGGTCCATAATTTTTGCGATCTTGTTTGCGTAGACCATTCCTAGAGATCCGCCAAAAACAGTAAAATCCTGTGCAAATACAAATACCTGTCGCCCATCTATCTTTCCGTACCCCGTTATTACACCATCTCCAAGTATTTTGTTTTTATCCATATTGAAATCTGTGCATCTATGAACGACAAACTTGTCTAGTTCCACAAATGTGCCTTTATCGAGCAGAAGATTAACTCTCTCTCTAGCTGTGAGCTTCCCCATTTCGTGTTGCTTTTGGATTCTAGCTTTTCCTCCACCCTGTTCTGCTTCCTTTTCCTTATGCTCCAGAATTTCAATCTTATCCTTCATGTTTTACTCCTTCACTGATCTATAGGATCGGGGAAATTACACTTGGGTAAGGAAGACAGCAATTTGGGTGTTGAACTGTGTTTCGTCGGGCCTGTTGTAGTAAGAATTATCATTTAAATTCAGAAAACAATTTACGTTTGAGATTTTGTAAGTTTTAGGGATATAATTAGAATCCAAACCCCTTCTCCATCTCAAAAAAGCGGAATCAACTATACCAGAAAAATTCCCTTAATCAAAGTCGTAGTTAGCCACTAAGGCACTAAGGCACAAAGGAGGAACATGAGTTTTAAAAACGTAGATTTGGAAGTCAGAATTCAGAATCCAGAAGAATAAATACTTCTGACTCCTGACTTCTGCATTTTAACTCTATGAATTCGAACTTTGTGTCTTAGAGTCTTTGTGGCAACTCAGTTGTTATTTTTTCCCAAACTTCTTCAACCTGTTTTCTACTTTCTCCTAAACTCCCCGAGTTATCGATAACATGTGTTGCATGTTTAGTTTTTTCAGATATTGGCATCTGGGATTTTATTCTTGAGAGCGCTTCATCTCTTCGGAGTCCGTCTCTTTTCATTATTCTTTCAACCTGAGTTTCTTCATCAGTGACAACTACTATCAATTCATCAATAAGATTTAACAGACCTCCTTTTTCAACTATGAGAGCCGCTTCAACAATTACCAGATTTCCATTTTCTTTCTTATACTTATCGATTAACTCTTTTAGTTTTGTCATTATCCTGGGGTGGGTGATCCGATTTAGTTGCTCTCTCTTCGTATCATCATTGAAGACAATTTCCCCTAATTTTTTTCTATTAATTGAGCCATCGGTATTTAAGATATTGTTTCCGAATTCTTCTATGATCTCTTTCCAGGCAATCTCGCCGGGTTCCACGACTTCCCTTGCAATCTTGTCGGCGTCAATTACCTTTGCCCCTAGTTGTTTAAAAATATTTGCTACCTCGGTCTTTCCAGATGCGATATTTCCAGTAAGTCCTATTATCTTCATCTCTAGGGTATTCTAATTTGCGTATTAGTTTGTTTCAAATAAAGATAATTTGACATAAGTTAGACAATGAAGTCTCTAGATTTGAAGTGTTAGCCCATTATAAATAGCGCATTAGGGTTGATATTCTATTAATTGAGGTGAAGGCTCAATATGTATAATATAGTAGAATCTTAAGCATGTAGTTAATTTGAATCACCAAAAATATCCACGGCATTCTTGAAGTACCATTGCAGTAATGTGGGTAAATAAATATGGTGTAAATGTCATGTTTAATTAGAAGTGAAGAATATGAAAATTGCAATCATTTCAGACATTCACGACAATGTGTGGAATTTGGGAGCTGCAGTCGAAAAAATTCAGGGTGCTGACGCTCTCATTTGCTGCGGGGATTTGTGCTCCCCGTTCATAGTGGACTTGATGGCCGATGGCTTTCCAAAGCAAATCCATATAGTGTTCGGAAATAATGATGGCGATCAATACCGCATCACCAACAACGCAATTAAGTATGGTGGCCGCGTAATAATTCATGGTGAATTTGCAGAGCTCAAGCTAGGTGGAAAGCGTCTTGCAGTAAATCATTATCCAAATATTGCAAGATCAATTGCTGAGTCGGGAGATTATGATGTGGTGTGCTTTGGCCATAACCATATTTATAGAGTTCAACATGTTAATAAAACCCTTTTGATTAATCCTGGAGCTATAATGGGATACGACGGGGTGAACAAAAAGGACATTCCCTCGACATTCGTTGTCTACGATACCGTAAGTGATGAGTTTAAGGGGTACGAGGTTAGGTCAAAAGATGATGCGAAAGCCATCTCAAAAATTGTAGTTGAGATCGACGAGACTTCCTAGCTTTGCAAGTAAAGTATTGACCTATTATGTGTATCTATCCATACTTATGAATATTAAAATAAAGTTTAACACATGGGACGGCAATGGAAGATCTGTTAACCATAGATGAAGTGTCGAAACGACTCAAGATTAGTAAGGCTACTGTGAGACGGCATATTAGAGAAGGAAAACTTAAGGCGTATAAAATAGGTAGAGTCGTACGTATCTCTTCTGATGATTTAAAGAGAATCATCAGTCCTATAGATGAAGTAAATAGATCAAAGAAAACCCTAGATTGGTTTGACGGGTGTCAGAGGTTATGTAGAGAAATAAAGGAAAGACACCATAGTTCCTTATTAGAGGATTCAACTGAAACCATTCGGGATCTTAGACACGTGAGGACGATTAGTTAATAGTTCATGGACAAAGTCTGTATTGATGCAAGCCTAGCTCTCAAGTGGGTATTGCCTGAAATATATACAAACAGGGCGCAAGAAGTCCTTCGCAATTGGCTGCTTGAAGGGGTTTCTCTAGTTGCACCGACACTTTTTATCTATGAAATAGCCTCCGCTTTGAGAAATAAAGTGCATAGGCAAGTCATTACACTGAAGGAAGGGTTTTCAGCTCTGAATCAAATCAGGAGCGGAAACATTGAATTGATATATCAACCAGAATTAGTTGAAATGGGATGGGCCATATCTGAGCGATTAGGACTGCCGACTGCTTATGATTCATTTTATCTAGCCCTTGCAGAACACGAAGGCTGTGAGTTCTGGACGGCTGATGAGAACCTGGTAAACATATTGGAGAACAATAAAATAAAATGGGCGAGGTGGATAGGGGGTTCTTAAATCGAAAACTAAGGTTTTCCGTTACGGCTTTAGGCACTTGAGATATGTGCGACTGCCTTCTTTAATCTTTCGATAACTTTGTCCTTTCCGAGTATTTCCATGACCTCAAAAATCCCTGGGCTTACCGCACCACCTGTTAGTGCTACCCTCGTAGGTTGAGCGACGTTTACAAGTTTGAGCCCGCTTTCATCAATTATTTCTTGAAAAATCCTTTGTAATTGTTCGATAGTAAATTCATCTAGTTTGGATAGCCTATTTATGAGCTTTTCAAATATTGGCAGCGATTCTGTGGTCAGAAATCTATTTTTTGCCTTATCGTCGAATTTAATTTCATCGTTGAAAAAATAATCTGCTGAGTTTACTATGTCTACGAGTGTCTTCGCTCTTTCCCTAAGATTCTCGACTATCTTTATTAATTTGGAATCCATTTTTACTCGGAACCCCTTATCCTGAAGTAGCGGAATTACAAGTTCTGCGACCTCACTGGCTGGTTTATTCCTTATGTACCAGCCGTTCAACCAAATAAGCTTTTCCGGGTTGAATACCGCGGGAGATTTGCCGACATTGTCAAGGGTGAATTTCTCAATCAATTCATCCTTAGAGAAGATCTCCTGATCCCCATAGGACCAACCCAAGCGGGCGAGATAATTTATTAAGGCCTCCGGCAGGTAACCGCTTTCTCTGTACGCTATCACCGAGGTAGCGCCGTGCCTTTTGCTAAGCTTTGCTTTATCTGAACCCAGTATTGTGGATACATGGGCAATTTTCGGGACATCATACGAGAAAGCTCCATATATTAAAACCTGCTTAGGTGTGTTTGGTAGATGATCGTCTCCTCTGATTATATGAGATATCTCCATCTCAGCATCATCAACTACTACCGCAAAGTTATACGTCGGGAACCCATCGGTTTTTTGGATTATAAAGTCGTCAATTTCTTTGGCGTCGAAGATTATCGTTCCCCTTATAAGGTCATCCACCTCTATTGAGCCCCAGTCGGGTGTCATGAGTCGAATGGCGTAAGGTTTGTTTTCAGGATGGGATCTTAGTTTTCTACAGGTGCCTTCATATCTATAAATCCTTCCCTGCTTTTGAGCTTCTTTTCTTCTCGACTCAATATCTTCAGCGGTACAATAGCATCTATATGCATTTCCACTCTCTATCAGTTTTTGAGCGTGGTCTTGATAAATAGCAATTCTATCCGACTGTCTGTACGGACCTTCATCCCAGTCCAGACCTAGCCATGACATAGCATCCAGTATCTCAGTAATGGATTCTTCCGTTGAACGGCTGCGATCGGTGTCCTCAATCCTGAGAATAAATTTACCCCCGAAGTGCCTTGCAAATAGCCAGTTGAATATTGCTGTTCTGGCGCCCCCAATATGCAGGGAGCCAGTAGGGCTTGGAGCAAATCTGGTTCTCACTTTCATGGGATTCAAGGTAAATTAGAGTTTATGATGAGTCAAAATATTTAATTGTATGTCCCGGATTTTGATAGCGCGATAGAGACGCCCCTTCTGGGTGTCTTCACATTATTTCTCCGTGACATGATTGAGGATTTTGTCCAGTTTACTTGTCCTTTCAAGCGCAGCGAGTTGATCGTATCCGCCAATAACTTTATCGTCTATTATGATGATCGGTACTGTTCTCCAACTAAACTGTTCCATTACTCGCCTTTTCAATTCATGGTCATGCGTAACATCGATTTTTTTATAGTCGACCTTCTTTTTGTCAAGAAGCGCCTCTGCCGCCCGACAATATGGACAGTAAGTAGTTGTGTAAACTTCAACCTTGCTCAATCTATAATTCCCCTAATGTATCTACTTTTAAGTTAATATGATGCTTGGTTTTTAAATGAGTTTCAAGTATCATTGAAAGTTACTCAAATACAGGTCACATGTTTTAAAAACGAGTTATAAGAACTCATAATCCACTCTGATGGTTAGATTTTTTCCAAGAGAAGAGAAGTTTTTTGTTTATTTTAACGAGGCTTCCGAGAAAATCCTTGCGGGTATAAAACTTTTTAAGGAAATGATGCAAGATCTATCGACTGCAGCCGACAAGACGAAGAAGATAAAGGAAGTTGAACATGAAGCTGACCGTATAACCCATGAGACAATTTCCAAATTGCATCAAACATTCATAACCCCGATTGATCGTGAATTTATACATTCCCTAATAACCAGGATGGATGATATTCTTGACCTTATTTATGCTGCATCGGAAAGGGTCTTCTTATATAAAATAACGACATCAACTGCCCATGCGCTCTCCTTAATCGATACACTGGAAAGGGCCATTATAGAAGTGGCAAAGGGAGTAGAAGGGCTCAGTAACCTAAAGAACTCTAAATCGATTCTAAACATCTGTATCGAGATCCATAGCCTTGAAAATGAGGGCGATAGGGTCTTTAGGATCGCCCTGTCAGACCTGTTTAATTCTAATTTTGATCCCACTGAAATAATTAAGTGGAAGGATATCTACGAGACGTTTGAAGATGCGATTGACAAATGTGAGGATGTAGCAAACATCTTGGAAGGAATAGTCCTCGAGAATGCATGACACCCTCTTATTGACGGTCGTAGTTATAGTAATAGCGCTTTTATTCGACTTTACTAATGGTTGGAACGACGCTGCAAATTCGATAGCAACCGTGGTGTCAACAAGGGTTCTTTCGCCTCTCCAAGCAGTTCTGTTCGGTGCTACATTAAATTTTCTAGGAGCGTATTTAAGCACAAAAGTTGCGAAGACAATCGGTGGAGATATTACCGATCCCAAAACTATAACTCAGACGGTAATTCTTTCGGCGATGATAACTGCTTCCGGCTGGACGGTGATTATGACTAGAGTGGGGCTTCCCATAAGCGCATCGCATGCTTTAATAGGCGGAATAATTGGGGCTACAATCTCATTTAAGGGTATTGCCGCTCTTCAGATAGCCGGGGTAACCAAAATCCTGATTGCGCTTGTTGCATCGCCAATCTTTGGTTTTAGCATTGGGTTCCTATTAATGTTCCTTATCATCTGGCTATTTCATCGCCTTTCACCAACATCAATTAACAGGACTTTTGGAAAACTTCAGATTTTATCCGCTGGTTTCATGGCTATCAGTCATGGCACCAATGATGCTCAGAAGACGATGGGTGTGATTACGATGACCCTTGTCACCGGAGGCTACCTCGATACTGTAGAGGTTCCAATCTGGGTAATCAGTGCTTGTGCAATCGTGATGGGACTCGGTACCGCGTTTGGTGGATGGAAGGTTATTAAAACCCTTGGTGTAAACCTTCTCAAGATTAAGCCGGTTCAGGGATTTGCTGCAGAAACCTCCGCATCTGTAGTCATGCTTGGTGCGGCGTCGCTGGGTGTCCCCGTAAGTACGACACATGTGATTGCATCTTCGATTATGGGGGTTGGATCGACAACGAGATTTTCAGCCGTCAGATGGGGAATAGCCAGGGATATTGTTATGGCGTGGATTTTTACACTCCCGGTTTGTGCCTTAGTCGCAGGTATACTTTTCCAGTTAATCAATCTAATTTCTTAGATATAAGTCAAGCGGGAGTTCAAGAAGATAACAACTTGTCACTTTATGAGTAAGCGGTTCGTGATATTAACGACTTTTATTTTTTTGTTTAATTCTTGCTCAATTGCGAAATTTGCAAAGTACTATGCCGGCGCCGATTCCTCTTCCGGTAGTCTCAATGGATTGTATTATGAAAAAGAGGATACCGCCTACATAATTGGCAGTTTACCCGACACTTGGAAAAGAATAGAGATAAAGGGCGGCGACTTGGCATATTGGAACCCGCAAGATGAATCGACTATTACTGTAAATTCGACTTGTGACAAGAATAAGATCAAATATAATCTAAAGGCCCTTTCTAATACCCTGGTAATCGGGATAGATGATAAGAAATTGATAGAAAGCAGCGAGCCGAACGTAAGCGGTGTGATTTCTCTTAAAAGAATCTATGAAGGAAAGCTCTCTGGTGTTCCCATAAAAATCAGCACCGTAGTATTAAAAAAGGGTGACTGTATTTACGACATAGCATATTCATCAGCGCGAGATAATTTTGATAGCTGGTTTGGAGAGTTCAATGAGTTCGTTTCACAATTTAAAATAATGAGCTGATTTAAATGAAGGAAATTATATTAGATATTGGCGGGTATTTTCTTTCTATACTTGAACGTGTTGGAGATGTTGTAATCCTGTTTTATAGGACATTATACACAAGTATTAGCCCTCCGTTTAACTTTCGGCTTGTAGTACAACAGTTGGATGAAATTGGATTTAAATCAACTCCTATAGTAGTGGTCTCTTCTATAGCAATAGGAATGGTTATGGTTGTTCAGCTCGCTTGGGGATTCGCATTTTTTGGCGCGAAGGGTGTAATAGGGCCCATTGTCACTCTCGCATTCGTTAGGGAATTGGGTCCTGTACTAGCCTCTCTTTTGGTAGGTGGCAGGGTTGGTTCAGGAATAACTGCTGAAATTGGATCCATGCAGGTGACAGAGCAAATTGATGCTATCAGAACATTGGGCGCCGATCCGATAAAGAAACTTGTTGTTCCAAGATTTATTGCTGCTGCGATTTCCTTTCCATTTCTTGCGGTAATTGCCGACCTTTCCGGTATTATCGGTGCGATGATCATGGCCGACGTTGAGTTAGGAGTCAAGCCGAGGCTATTTATATCAAGTATGGAAGGGTTTATAACCCTGACCGACTTTTTCAGCGGGATTTTGAAAACCGTGTTTTTTGGAATACTAGTTTCCATAATTGGTTGCTATGTGGGAATGACTACAGAGGGGGGAACAGAAGGAGTTGGGAGAGCTACAACTTTAACTGTGGTTATCTCGATGGTACTCATCATTGTAGGCGATTTTTTCCTCACAAAACTGTTTTTGATTCTGTAATCGTTTTTTCAGTTATATGCGATGCATTATATCGTCATTAAACCGGTAAATTCTTTCCGGTCGGCGAGATTGTTTTCCTCCGACATAACATTTGTAAATTTCTGCTTACCAACTTTAACCTCATTTGACAAAGGATTTTAAATCAAGAAAATTAGCTTGACGTTTGATGCCGAATTTACTAAAAAACCCATCGGGTGAACCTTATTTTCAGGCCGGGTCGGGAACGGCTTCATATTCTGAAGATTTAGGTCCATGGATCCTATTTGCGACAATTCTTGGGACCAGCATGGCCTTCATTGATAGTACTGCAATAAATGTGGCACTGCCAGTAATACAGAGGGATCTTCATGCAACTCTGGCAGGGGTCCAGTGGATGGTTGAGGCATATGCGCTTTTTATTGCTTCACTTATTTTGGTAGGAGGAACCCTGGGCGATTACTTTGGTCGGCGGCGTATTTTTGCTATTGGAATTATTGTTTTTACCATATCATCAATCTGGTGTGGTTTCGCACCTAATACAGCACAGCTTATTGTAGGAAGAGCAATGCAGGGTGTTGGGGGAGCGCTACTGGTACCAGGGAGTCTCTCTATCATCAACTCATCATTCAGTGATGGAAAGAGGGGACGAGCCATAGGTACCTGGTCAGCTTTCACTGCCATTACGGCTGGGTTGGGTCCTGTGTTAGGTGGGTGGTTGGTTGAGAACTTTTCATGGCGTTGGGTCTTTTTTATAAATGTCCCTATTGCGTGTGTTGTATTGGTAGTCTTATTTTCAAGAGTCCCTGAGAGCCGTAATGATGATGAAGGTTTAAGATTAGATTGGCTTGGTGCAGTCCTGACCACGATTGGACTTGGAGGGGTTGTTTATGGACTTATTGAGTCTTCTAGTATGGGTTTTGGTAACCCCTTCGTCATCGCTGCTTTAGTGGTCGGTACAGTTTGTTTAATGCTATTCGTAATTGTCGAGCGATATAACAAATCTCCTATGATGACTCTTCATCTGTTTCGATCTCGAACTTTCAGTGCGGCAAATGTAATTACATTTTTAATGTACGCTGCTATGGGCGGGGCACTATTCTTCGTTCCATTCAATCTGATTCAGGTGCAGGGATACACGGCAACCGGCGCAGGAGCTGTGTGGATACCTTTTGTATTGTTGATATTTTTACTGTCCAGATGGGCCGGTGGGTTGGCAAGTAAACATGGTGGGAAAATACCACTTGTCGTAGGTGGTACAATAATTGCACTCGGCTATGTGCTTTTCGCATTACCTGGAATTGGAGGAAGTTATTGGTTGACTTATTTCCCCGCAATTTTCGTTTTGGGATTAGGTGCTGGTTTTAGTGTGGCTCCACTGTCTACAGTTGTGATGGAAGCAGTTGATGTAAGACAATCCGGACTTGCTTCGGGTATTAACAACGCTGTATCAAGAATTTCCGGACTGCTATCAATTGCAGTACTGGGAATATTTGCTTTACAGTCATTCAACAAGGGGCTCGATGAGAGAATTGTCGACATCAGCCTAACGCCCTATGCGATTGAGTATCTCGATTCAGAGAGAATCAAACTTGCGGCAGCCGAGATACCTCCGGGGCTTTCTGCGCAATCGAGTTTAGCATTAAAAAGGGCCATTGCGGAATCTTTTGTTGATGCTTTTCGTGTTATCATGTTTATTTCCACCGGGCTTGCGATGGCAGCCGTTCTAACTGCTTTGATTTTTATCGATGGAGGTAGTAGGGAACAGAAAATAATAACGGATAATCCTTACTCGTAGTAAACTCAAATTATCAGCGTTTGGTAATTGCGTTTTAGTATGTGATTGCAGATAGACAGGTGACTAAGAATATTTTAAGATCACGTAAAATGGCCTTACAGGAGGTGTTTTATGCTAAATAAATTTTTTCGAACAGAGGATGATTCTGCTTTACTCGTTGCGAGGTTAGCTTTGGGGATTGTTTTTTTACCGCATGGTTTACAGAAGACTTTAGGCTTGTTTGGGGGAGCAGGGTTTTCTGGAACGATGGGATTTTTCACACAACAAGGGTTGCCGTCAATTATTGCATTTCTTGTTATAATTGCTGAGTCGTTTGGCGCGCTTGGACTCATTATAGGTTTTTTGAGCAGGCTTGCAGCGTTTGGGATTTGTTTGAATATGCTAGGTGCTATTTTAATGGTTCATTTACCCAATGGATTCTTCATGAACTGGTTTGGCACACAAAAGGGAGAGGGTTTTGAATACCATATTTTAGCAATTGGCTTGGCGTTAGTTGTTTTGATTGGTGGCGGAGGTAAGTGGTCTGTGGATAGGCTTTTACTCAAAGATTGAAGTTCTTGTATATCGGTGTTGCTGTCCTCCCCGTTGTTGCGAACACTTCGATACGGTGCGTTTAAACTCCGTGAAGCAATCCCGATATCATTTATGGTAGCGGAGGACTTTAGTCCTCCATTCTTTTATATAATTTATAGCGACGCGAAGATTGCCGTTACATGCAGAAATAGGTTAAGGAGACTATCATCGGAAGTAATGATAGGAGCCTTCATTAATCCCTCTACTTGGATTATAATGTCCCCAATTTTCAAGGTGCGTGCATAACCCCTATCAAATCATTCCTATAGTTCGGGTGTAGATTCATTGAGAGGGAACTTTATGACTATTTATAACCTCGTTAGCTTTGTTGGTTTATTTGTACTGCTTGGTGTCGCATGGCTAATGTCCACCGATAGAAGGAATATAAACTTCCGAGTAATTATATGGGGCTTAGTATTACAGATTGCTTTTGCCACTTTCATTTTCGTAATCCCGGCGGGTACAAGTTTTTTCTTATTCATTAACGATTCTGTCGTAAGGGTTCTTGATTCGGCTTCGGCTGGAGCGAAGTTTCTTTTTGGCAGGCTGTCCCTATCTCCCGGAGAGGTGAACGAGCATGGAGAATCCTCATTGGGTTTTTTTCTAGCGTTTCAGGTTTTTCCTGCCATAATATTCTTTTCGGCCCTGATGTCAATTTTATATTATTATAAAATCATGCCGACTGTGATTAGGGGTTTTTCTTACGTGTTTACAAGATTTATGAGGGTTTCCGGAGCCGAGTCCCTGGTTGCGGCAAGTAACATTTTCGTAGGGATTGAGTCAGCATTAACGGTTAGGCCCCATCTAAACGAGATGACACGCTCTGAGCTCTGCACCGTTCTAACTGTTGGTATGGCGACGGTTTCATCCAGTGTTCTCGCTATATATATTTTCAGTCTTCAAAGTGTTTTTCCAACAATCGCCGGCCATTTGATTTCTGCTTCAATCCTGTCAGCACCCGCCGCTTTGGTTATTTCGAAAATAATATTGCCGGAGAGTGAAGTGCCGAAAACACTAGGAGTCCAGATTATCCCGTATTACCAAAAAGAAAGTACATTATTTGAAGCAATAATAAATGGGTCGAATAACGGGGTTAAGCTAATCGTGGGAATCGCGGCACTGCTTATCGCTGTTTTGGGACTGGTTTCACTCATTGATTTAGTCGTCGGTGGAATCGGTGGGAAAGTTAATGTTTTCACCGGAATGCATATAGACTGGTCTCTACAGGGGCTTCTGGGATATCTGTTTTACCCGTTTACAATCGTAATCGGGGTCCCAATCTCCGACGCATATAATATTTCAAAGATCATAGGCGAGAGAGTAGTTGTCACAGAAGTGGTCTCATACCAGGATTTGGCTAATTTAATGGAACAAGGCTTATTAATCCATCCGCGTTCTGTGATAGTAGCAACTTATGCGCTATGTGGATTTGCTCACCTCGCTTCATTGGCAATTTTTGTAGGCGGAATTTCAGCCCTTGCGCCTGATAAAAAGGGTGTTATAGCGGGGGTTGGTTTTCGTGCTCTTATAGCCGCAACTCTGGCGTGCATGATGACAGCTTGTGTCGCCGGGATGTTCATTTACGGTGATTCAGTTCTGATGGTTAGGTGACCACTTACTTCCATTATTTTCCTGAATAATAAAATTCCCTCTTGACAAACAGAAAACGATTAATACAATAAGTACATACGTTTGTTTGAAACATATGTTCGTATGACTGATAGACGAACTTAAAGAGGCAATCATGATGAATTTCAGCACAGACGAATTTCTTTTGCGTAAGACACCGAAATTACATACTAATCGGGAGAATTATGGATCAACCGGAAGCGTGATTCCTAGTCTGCAAAAGGTATTTTTCGAGACTACCGCCCGTGTGCAAAATCCATATAATCCCGTCAACCGGGCCAATTTATACGGAGTATTATAAGGGTTAGAAAAAGTGGTTCCCTACGTCTTTACAGTGGAAGTGTGTTTTAGAGTCTGCTGATATGTATGAGATTCGTAAAAACAAAAATATGGAACATATAAATAAACGAGGAGGTAAAAAATGTCTGGAGTAACTACGAAAGAGAATCTTTTAGATACTGCAGAACGATTGTTCGCAGAGAGGGGAGTCAAAGAGACATCCGTAAGGGATATCACTAAAGCCGCAGGGTCTCATTTGGCTTCGGTTAATTATCACTTTAGTACAAAGTATGGACTGATTCGAGCCGTTATTTCCAGGAGAATAGAGCCCCTGAAGAAGAGACGCTTCGAACTCTTGGATTCATATGAGGCAGAGGCGGGCGATAATCCTGTGCCCGTTGAAAAGATTATTTATGCACTTGTTGCCCCGGGCATGGAGCTTTATCTGGAAAACCCTCATTTTCTCCGTTTCGCAGGACGTATGGTATCCGATCCTGATAAGGAGATTCGGCGAATCTTTGTGTCTGAGCTGGATCCGGTCTTTTTCAGGGTTAAGGATTTATTGAAAAGGGTGCTACCAGAAACGCCCGAGGCCGAGATTATGTGGAGAATACATTTCACGATTGGAGCGATGGTCCATACATGGACAAACCATTTCGATCTAGAATTGCGATCGGGCGGTGTCTGTAATATCACGAACGAGAAGGAAATTATTGATCGAATTGTGAGTTTTTGCGCTGCCGGGATTAGGGCACCGCTGAATAAACAATTGGGAGCTGTATGAAGAATTAAAGCAGTCAAATAATTCATTACAAATGTAGGTTAGGGGGACAGTAAAATGTTACGAGATACTAAATTAGGGGAAATTTTCGATGAAATTGCCAAGATCCAGTTTGATTCATTTGATGAAGAATTTTCATCCTTCGAATCCGATGTAGATATCAAGAGTGAGTCTGAGATCGATTTTGAAACGTTTGATAGGATGGAAAGAACAGAGAAAGGAGATGGATTCGCAAATAATGATCTCAGACTTATAAATGCGTATTTTAAAGAAGTTGGCACAGTGCCCCTGCTCAGCCATAAAAAGGAGCTTGAAGTCGCCGCTAAGATCAAGAAATGTGAAGAGATGGCTGAAGGGGTCAAACGTCTGATACGGAAAGAATATGGCAGAAACATTGATGCCGCGAGAATTCCTCAGGAATCAATGTCTTTTTCTGGTACCGGCTCAAGCCACTCTGAAGGTTACCCTTGTTCAAAAAAGCTCGTGAGATTATTTAAGCTGTTGGAGGTTTTTTCAAAAAAAGCCATTCAATACAGAAATGGATTTATTAATGCAAACCTGAGGCTTGTAGCAAGTATTGCAAAGAAATACGAAGGGCGGGGTGTTCCATTTCTTGATTTGCTTCAAGAGGGAAACCTCGGCCTTATAACCGCGGTTATGAAATTTGATTATAAGAAGGGCTACAGGTTTTCCACTTATGCGTGTTGGTGGATAACACAGGCCATGACCAGAGCTATCTACTGTCAGACACGAACGGTGAAGATACCTGCCTATGTATTAGAAAAATCCGGAAGGATTAGAGAAGCGCGAGCTCGACTTGAGAAGAGAATTGGAAGGAGGCCAATTGCTGAAGATATTGCAAGAGAAGTAGATATGTCCGTGAAGGCTGTAAGCAGAGCACTGAAGGCAAGTGAAAACGTGCTTTGCCTTGATTCACCTGTTATAGGGCGTGAAGGCACGACATTCATGGATATTTTTAAAGATCAAGAATTCCGTCCCCCTGATTCTCTGATTGCTAAAGCTCTGGTCCCAAAGAGTGTTGACGATGCGCTTAAGGTGCTCGATAGCAGAGAAAGGGAGATTATCAAGATGAGGTTTGGGATAGGTTTTGACACTAATTATACATTGGAGAAAATAGGAATAAGACTAAACTTAACAAAAGAACGGGTAAGGCAAATTGAGAGACATGCGCTCAGAAGGCTTAGAAGGTCAAAATCGGCCAACACGCTAAGGAGTTTGATTGAAGCCTGAGAGATGGTGTTTGTTACAATATTTGCCTGAGATTCTCTATAACGGAATTCATGACGCAATGCCTTGTGAGGCAGAGTATAAATTACGGATCCTTGGTAAGTATATTGAGATTTCCGATGTTATCCATCTGATCCCTTATCCATTGTCGCCTGTTGTTCACATACGAAGAGGGACTAACAGGAGACATTCTGCGCGGGCTTGGCAGGATAGCGGCTAATAGTGCCGCTTCATCTTTTGTGAGTTTGGCAGATGGCTTGTCAAAGTAAACCCGTGATGCCCTTTCGGCCCCATATATACCTTTTCCCATCTCAACTACGTTGAGATACACCTCAAGTATTCGTTTCTTACTCCAGAATGTCTCAATCAAGACCGTGAAATAGGCTTCTGCCCCCTTTCGAAGCCAGGAACGTTCTGGCCAGAGGAATACATTTTTTGCTACCTGTTGAGTTATCGTGCTGGCGCCTTTAACCCTATCATCGCTTATGTTATTGATTGCCGCCCCCCTGATGGCATTGAAATCAAAACCGTGGTGTTCGAAAAATTTCTGATCTTCAGAAGCTACTACTGCCAGCGCCATGTTGTCTGAAATTGAATCATAGTCCTTCCAGGTCTTAAGGATTCTTCTACTTTGACCGTCGCTTTCAAGATACCGTATCACCATTAAAGGCGTGATGGGTGGGTTTACATACCTGTAAAGAAGAACCCAAGAGGTCGTGATGATGAGGAGAAGTAGAATGATTTTCAATATGAATCGAGAAATATTCTTGACGAGCTTTTTCATGGAAATAAAAACTTTGAGTTTATTTTACTCTGAGTCTGAGAATTAAAATAACCAGTTCAGCTAGGTTTTGGAAGCAACTTTCGTTTTATAATTTTAACTAGCAACTTCCCTTTAGCTTGTTGCAGGGTTACCGATGAGTCATTGCAAAGGACTGAAAGGACCGAAGCAATCTCTCTCTTTTTGGATCGCCACAAGTCTATGCCCTTCGAGAAGACAAATGAGAAACAACATAGAAATGTATTTTCCCTTTTCATCAGCACATAAATAAACATTCTCTTCAGTCGCCGCGAGGGCTACTGAGAGAAATCGAATGGGACGAAGGAATCTCAAAAAAAGAAGATGTTGCAGGGAGTTTGCACTTAGCGTTAGCTCCCGGGTATCGTAGAACGAATATGGGGTCACGGCACTAAACTAGACATTTTTTGAAATTTGTAATTTTCAACCCTCCTTTCAAATATGGGTCTATACTTAGGTTAAACATCTATTGGTTTATAGACTCAAAATATTTAAGTAGAAAGATGTGGAGATAAATTTTTAGAATGAAAAGCCTTTCAAAGTATAGTTTGTTACTATTAATTTTTTCTGTTTTTTTCAAGCCCGACGATTTAATTGCAATTGGAGAAAACTATGACGAACTGGGGTTTAAAAAGAATAAAACCTATGTGAAATTTTCTCCCGAGGAATACGTAAATATTTTTTCTGGAAACCTATTACTAACACATACCGATGTCATTTTACCCGGCAATGGCGGCTTTGATCTTAAAATTCAACGAACTTACAATAGTAAGTTATACGCAGATTTCACCAATATAGATAATCCTACAATTGCTGGCTTAACATTAGGCAGCTTGGGTTTAGGCTGGGACATGCATTTTGGAAGGATCAGCGATTATGGATTGACTGTTGTTAATGATCCAAATGAATTTTTTCTACAGATGCCAGATGGTTCTATTCACCCCATATACAACAATGACCACCCAAATATAAATTCACATGTTAACAGCACCTATATAACTGAGGATTTTTGGAAGATAGATTATGATCAGGCTAATGATCGGTATGTCATGACCCTAACCGATGGGACTGAATATACATTTAGCCGGCGTGTCACCAATGGCTTTTCATATAGTTTCCTATATGTAACTTCGATAAGAGACAAGAATGGCAACGAGATAACAATTGAATACTACGATTGCTGTAATATGAGTAATAATGATCCTGACACCGGTATCATCAGTACATGTCCTGATACAAATCTCGCTTCTAAGACACGACATATTAAAACAGTGACTGATAGTGTGGGAAGAGTAATCGATTTCGCCATGCTCAATAGCTCATGTCGGGGCAATGCAATCAGTTCGATTGACGCGAATGGAAATGTTTATAATTATCATTATTTTCCCGGAGATGATAGTCCATCTACTACCTGGTTACATTGGGATGGAGGATCAGGACGTCTTTTGATGGAGGTCCAGCCTCCAATAGGACCAAGCTGGCAATATTTCTACGATGTTGATCCAAACGACAGCGAACCTGATGGTGAGTTGATTTCAGTTACATATCCCTCAGGAGGTGTTGCCCAATATGATTATGAAACTATTGTATTGGACCTTTTAAATTCTCCAAGCGCAACTTCGCCGGTCCAGTTTCGGATGATAACGTCCAGAACTACATCCGGACGAAATATAACCTCCGGGACATGGGTGTTTGATTATGATCCGCTAAACCTTCAAGACATCACTACCGTTACTGATTCCTGTGGCAATAAAGAAGTTTATAAGTTTTTTGGCTTGAGAACGGGTTCGTTTAATGGTGGGTGGAGCATAGGTTTGCTCAATAATAAGGAAGTAAGGGATAGCGTTAATCTTATCTTCCAGACTGATAATAATATGTGGACTTCATATCGAATCTCTAATGATGGGATTGATCCGATTGCCTCGACAACGGGGATATTTTTACCACTTTTAGATGGAGAGACTATAACTAGGGATGGTGTCGATTACCTTACCGATTTTACCTACAACAGATTTTATGACTCGCCAACTCAAATTGCGGAAACGGGTGAAATTTCAAGAACCACAGACATTACATATTTTGAAGATCTTGCCGCCGGAAACTATATAATCGGTAAGCCTCTAATAACGACCTTTACATTCGGTACTGAATCAAAAACGATTTCCAACACTTACGATATTAGTGGGAACCTGCTTTCTGAAGATAACTTTGGAGTCATTACCGAATTCTCCTATCATCCGGATGGAAATCTAGAATGGCAGCGAAACGCAAGAGGGTTCTATTCAAATTTTGATCAATACAGTTTTGGGGTTGCCGGACGAATAAGATTGGGTTCGTCTGACGATCTGGCAACCGATCCGGCAATAATTGAGTCAAGAACGATCAATTGGGAAGGAACGATTTCGAGCTTTACTAACGGGAGGGGGCATACCACTTCGTATACTTATGATGGTTTAAACAGATTAACTTCTATGACGCCTCCTCCAAGTGGCGAGGCGCAAACAACGATTGAATACGACAACCTCAGCGCTCAGTCGATGATAATTCGAAAAATCGATTCGTTTGTTCAACACTTTCTCGATGGTTTTGGCAGGCCAATCGGTGCCCTGTCTACAACCGGTGTACAAACTGAAATCGATTATGATGCGTGCGGCCGCAAGGTATATGAGTCACTTCCTTTTGACCTGGTAACTCCCAATGTTGGAGAAAGCTTTACCTACGATCCCCTTGGCAGGATGAAAAGCATGACACATCCGGATAGTACAAAAATAGATTTGTCCTATTCGGAAAATTCAGTAACCGTCAAGAATGAACGAAACATAAATACGACTTTAAATTATGCCTCCTTCGGTGATCCCGATGAAAAAAGACTGAGCAGTGTATTAGATGCGAACAATAATACGACCTCTTATGAATACGATCTTCTGGGAAATATCACGAGGGTGGATTCACCTCAAGGCAACGATCGAGTCTTTACATCTAATTCCAAGAACTTCCTCATTTCTGAGAGCCATCCTGAGAGCGGAACAACTATGTTTGGCCATGACGAGATTGGAAATGTTACATCTAAAACAAATGCCGATGGCAAAGCTATCGGCTTTGAATATGATCGTCTTAATCGTTTGACGTTAGTTGACCACCCTACCGGGGAAGATGATGTTATTCTTGACTATGATGATGCAAGCAACAGGACACTTATGGAAAGCGGCTCTGCCAGTTACTCATACGCCTTCCAGTATGACCAGTCAAACAGGCTAACAAGACAGGATGTCAATATCGGAGGCGTAAGCTATAGTGTTGACTTTATATACGACGGGAAAAATAATCTTATCCTGTCGATATACCCTTCAGGCGAGGTTGTAGATTACAACTACGATGCGGATGGCAGGATACTCCATATCCCACCGGTAGCCGGCAATTTTGCGTACCATGCTTCCGGGGCCCCAGTTCACTTCGATAATGAAATCGGCGTTTCCTCGGATTTCACATATGACAATCGCAGCCGTCTAAAGACCCTACAAGTATCACGAACATTCCCATATCTACTGGTGAGTAAAGAGGGTTTGGGAGGTGGTACGGTAACAAGTAATCCCCTTGGAATAGACTGCGGCAGTGATTGTGCATTCCTCTCGGGTGCTGAAGGAACGGAAATAACACTTACAGCAACGCCTGATCCGGATTCAAATTTTGTTAGCTGGGGAGGGGACCCCGATTGTACCGATGGTATGGTAACGATGATGGGTACAAAGGTGTGTATGGCGACATTTGCATTAAAAGCTAGCCAGGAAACACTTACGATCACAAAGGATGGAAGTGGAACAGGTACAGTAACAAGCAGCCCTCCCGGAATAGATTGCGGCAGTGATTGTACTGAGAATTATGACGTGAATACCGAGGTTACTCTAACAGCAACTCCAGACGCAGGTTTTAGCTTTAATGGATGGAGCGGGGATCCGGATTGTTCAGATGGCATGGTTACGATGGATGCGAGTAAGACCTGTAATGCTACATTTGGGCTGCAGCAGTTTACACTTGATGTTGTAAATCTTAGCGACGGTTTTGGAAGCGGAACAATTACAAGTAACCCCTCTGGTATTTCATGCGGCGGCGATTGTTCGGAGGCCTATGGTGAGAATACGCAGGTAACTCTGACACCCATGCCCGACCCGGGATCGCAATTTGGAAGCTGGAGCGGTGTTGCGGATTGTTTGGACGGTATGGTCACTATGGATTCGGATAAATCATGCGGTGCAACATTCGTTAAATTTTTTACGCTGACCATACAAAAGAATGGAACTGGTTCAGGAACGATAACCAGTAATCCTTCTGGCATAGATTGCGGACTAGATTGTTCTGAATCATATGGGGCAAATTCCATTGTAAGCTTTAATATAACACCTGATCCCGGATCTACATTTGTTGGTTGGAGTGGACCTTCAGGATGCCCAACGTCTCCAACATCCAGTGTATTGATGGTTTCGGATTTAGCATGTACAGCAACATTTGACTTATTGCCCTCAAATCAGTTTTCGCTTAATGTGACCAAAGTGGGTGCCGGAAGAGTTACAAGTAGTCCACTTGGTATCAATTGCGGAGGTGATTGTACAGAGATATATGATGAAGGCACAAGTGTGACGCTCACGCCAAACGCAGATGCCGGTTGGGTCTTTGCAGGCTGGAGCGGCGACCCCGATTGCTCAGACGGTAATGTATTGATGGACGTAAACAAGACCTGCAATGCTACTTTTGACACATCCTCCCAGCAGTTTACTCTGACGGTAGATATATTTGGGTTTGGACGGGTAATTGCTTTTAATGGGGCTTTACCAGCCGGGATAGATTGCAGGAAGGTAGGAATTCTTGGGCCAGTTTCAGGTAGTGATTGTTCCGAGACTCTCCCTGTGAGTACTGATCTGAGCCTGGAAATCAATACGCTCTCTACATGCCCTCCTGGATTCATGCAGTTCTGCACTAATCCTGAGGTTGATTACAACTCAACATTCATCAAGTGGGCCGGTGATCCGGATTGCTTAGATGGAGAAGTTGAATTGGATTCAAATAAAACCTGTATCGGAGTTTTTACACCATACTTACTGACCCTATCAAAATCAGGTTCTGGTACTGTTGCTAGATCCCCTGCAGGAAATACATGTACTACATTTGCAGATTGCGATAGATATTATGAGCCGGGCACAATCGTAGATCTAACAGCTATTCCAAATGCTGGTAATTTCTTTTCGGGGTGGACAGGTGATGCTGACTGCTCAGACAGTGGCTTGATCATGGATGAGAAAAAAAGCTGTACAGCCAATTTTGGTGTCCTACCGCCTAATAGCTTTGCACTAACTGTTCTTAAATCTGGAGGGGGGAAGGGTACTGTAACAAGTTTAGATACTGGAATTGATTGTGGACCTGATTTTCATGAAGTTTACTCTGAAAATACGATGGTTACTCTCACACCCAATGCGGATCCTGGCTCAGTTTTTGTGGGTTGGAGTGGAGGGACGGACTGCTCGGGGAGTGTCGTGAGGATGGATGCAAGCAAGATCTGTACTGCTGAATTTGATCTATTATTCGATTTAACGCAACCAGCCGTTTACGTTGCAAACAATGCTGCAGATACCTTGTCTGTTATAGATTCTCTCACCCAAACGGAGGTTGCCAGTGTTCCTGGCGTGGGCGACGGACCTAATGGAATCGCCGTAAGTCCAGATGGCACAAGGGTTTATATAACAAACTTCAGCGACGATACAATATCTGTACTGAATACTGAGAATTTAAAACTTGTGGACACTTTTGCGAGTGGTGACGGACCACATTTTCCAGCTATTAGCTCAGATGGCACACGACTCTATGTTCCAAACCGAAACGCAAATAGTGTATCGATAATAGAAACATCTAATAATACGCTGGTGGATACTTTGACTGTAGGTAATTTTCCGTTTGGTGTAGCTATTGACCCTCTAGGTACATACGTATACGTTTCTAATACTTCAAGCGATAATGTATCTGTCATAGATTCGTCGACCAATTCTGTTATTGCAACTATTATCGTGGGAGATGGACCACGCCAAATTGCGGTGAGTCCGGACGGAACCCGAGCTTATGTCGCAAACTGGGGCAGCGATACAGTCTCAATTATAGATACGATTAGCCATACCGTAGTAGATACTGTGAATGTGGGGAACGGTCCTTACGGTGTAGCCTTTAGCCCAGATGGCGCAAACGTATATATAACCCACGATCTTGACGTTTTCGTGTTAGTTATAGAAACGGTCAGTAATACCGTAGTGGATACAATTAGCGTCAGTTCATCCCTAGGAGTAGCTGTCAGTGATGATGGCACAAATTTATATGTCACCAACGATCTTGACGATACCGTCACGGTTGTAGAGACACTAAGTAATACTATCGTACAAACGGTGGGAGTAGGAGATAAACCTACGGGCGTTGCGTTTAGACCCGGAAATGATCCTTCTCCACCACAACAGCACACGCTTTCTGTCACGAAAAACGGATCTGGTACCGGAACGGTTACAAGCAACCCAGTCGGTATAGACTGCGGGGTTGATTGCACAGAGGATTATGATGAAGACACGTTTGTTACGCTTACTGCAACCCCAGATCCGGGATCAATTTTTGCGGGTTGGACGGGAGATCCTGACTGCACAAATGGCGTAGTTAGACTGACCGCAGGTAAGAACTGTATAGCTAATTTTAATGTACCTCAGTTTACTCTATCAATTAATAAAACTGGAACGGGAAGCGGTACCGTTGGCAGCAGCCCAGTGGGAATAGACTGTGGCGCTGATTGTGCTGAGGATTACGATGGTGGAACAACAGTGAATCTTACAGCGACTCCAGATCTAGGATCAATTTTTGCCGGTTGGAGTGGGGATGCCGGTTGTGCAAACATGGTTACAATGGATACAGACAAGAACTGCACCGCTACCTTTGATATCGAGACATTTACTTTAACAGTAAATAAAACTGGAACGGGAAGCGTTACTCTAACAAGCAGCCCAGCGGGAATAGACTGCGGAGCTGACTGTACTGAGGATTACGTTGGGGGTACAAATGTAACAATTACGGCAACGCCTGACCCAGGGTCCACATTCGACGGCTGGAGCGGAGATTGTGATGTTAATGGAATGGTTACGATGGATGCAGCCAAGAGCTGTACCGCAACTTTTAGTACTTCTTCACAGCTGTTTACCCTCTCTGTGAGCAAATTTGGAACCGGTACGGGAACTGTTACTAGCAGTCCCGCTGGGATTGATTGTGGAATAGATTGCACGGAGGACTATGCAATAAATTCTCAAGTCACGCTTACACCGACTCCTGATGCTGCATCAGTTTTAATTGGTTGGAGTGGCGGAACGGATTGCTCGGATGGTTTCGTTTTAATGGACGCAGCTGAGTCTTGCATTGCCATCTTTGATCAAGCTTGTGACTGTAGTGCTCCTAATGCTATTCTTGGAACTAGTGGAAAAGATACCCTTAGGGGATCAAGAAATGACGATATCATCTG
Source organism: Thermodesulfobacteriota bacterium (assembly GCA_036397855.1). Taxonomy (NCBI): domain Bacteria; kingdom Pseudomonadati; phylum Thermodesulfobacteriota; species Thermodesulfobacteriota bacterium. The sequence goes on from DASWID010000122.1 coordinate 54,340, forward strand.
TGGTTTTGACGGTGATGATACTGTAC
>DASWID010000123.1 GCA_036397855.1 Thermodesulfobacteriota bacterium
ACCCTTGAGAAAGATAGGCTATGCCCTTTGGGAAGCCTCCAAACAAGTAGCAGCAGAAGCCATAATCACTGAGATAATACCGAGGAGATCTAACGGTGAAGAGCCACCGCTGCCTGTAGCAGAACTGATGAAAATCGTAGACGTGATTCTGATACCCACTTCGATGTCACTCAGTCACACTGACGCTAGGCGCGAGGCGAGTGATAAAGGTGTGCGGATTGCGACGCTACCAGGGATCACCGAAGAAACTATGATTAGGACCCTTAGTGCGGACTATTATAAGATCGCTGAGAGAAGCAGAAAGATTGCCCATATTTTACATGACGGCAGTATCGTTAGGATAACATCAAACCGCGGCACTGATGTTGCGTTGTCAATTGATGGTAGGGTCGGACTTGCCGATACTGGACTTAACCACAATCCGGGTGATTTTAGCAATCTACCCGCTGGCGAGGGTTACATATCTCCAGTGGAAGGTAAATCAGTTGGCGTAATTGTTTTTGACGGATCTATGGCGGGAGTTGGAAAACTTCTAGATGAAATAATTAAGGTCGAAGTAATTGATGGATTTGCTTCCCGAATAGATGGAGCGGAAGGCGCTAAAAAACTTTTATCGATAATGAAGCCATTAGGTAAGCTTGCGTTTAACTTAGCCGAGCTCGGAATAGGAACCAACGATAAGGCACGAATAACAGGTAATGTACTCGAGGATGAAAAGGCTATTGGTACTGTACATATGGCTTTTGGTGATAATAAAAGCATGGGAGGCTTTGTACAGGTTGCGAGTCATTTAGACGGCGTCATTATGAATCCATCTGTCTATGTGGACGATGAACTCATATTGAAAGGGGGAAGGTTTGTCAATTTCTAATGTGAAAATTCCAATCCCCAGATGAATGGTTTTGAATTGAATGCTTAAGTTAATATTTTTAGCAAGAAATTTAGCGTCCATAATTGAAGGATTCAGACAACTTCCCACTGGCTAAGATCTCATGCGTTAACTTGAGAACACGTTTATTGGACTATTTAAGCTACACTTTATAATGAGTATACGGGATTTAAATCATTTATACTTTTGCCCAAAGAAATAAGGAGTTCTCTAGTGAGAAGGTTTATTACTATAAATTGCTTTAATAGATCATCTCGATCTTCTAATTAATTTTGGGTTTGCTCCATGGTAAATTTATGATGATGGAAGTGGCTGTTAAGAGGATTGTTTTTCTCAACCCCCCCGGAATTATAGAAGGAATATTAATTTCTATTCTATTTATTATAGTAGCGTATGCTACTCTAAAAAGCATACAAGGCTTAGAGTCTATAAAAAGGAAGTCCATAATTTCTCTTCTGTATTTAGCTTCGTTTTCACTGATTCTATTAATGTTGTTGAATCCTGCTTTGAAGGTCGAAAACTACAGAGAAGAAAAGCCGACGCTGGCAATTCTAATTGACAACTCTTGGAGCATGAACCTCCCTTTTGGTGCTGAAGGTGTTTCGAGAATTCAAAAACTAAGGGATTATCTTAGTAATAACAGGGCATTTATCTCTGATATTGACGAGAAATTCTTCGTCAAATATTACACGTTTAATGATTCACTTCACGCGTCGTCGTTGGATTACATTAATTATACAGACCCAGAAGGACGGGATACGAATATAGTTAAATCCATTAAGGAACTGGTTGCAGACCAAGCTCCGAATAAAGTCGATTCCGTTATCATTTTCTCTGATGGAGCCGAAAATAAGGGATTAGAAGGAATTCCTGAGAGTTTTTCTCAGGACATTGATTTTAAGATAAACACCGTATTTGCTTCGGGTGATGGTCGTTTGACTGACCTCTGGATAGACAATATCAAATCAACAGATGTCGCGTTTATAAGATACCCTTTTCATATAGAAGTTACCGTGAAATCACTCGGTTTTGGAGGCATGTCTCTTCCTGTAACACTGAAGGAGGGAGAACGCGTAATTTCGATAAAAGATGTTTTGATTGATAGTACTTCGGGTCAGGGTGTCGTAAATTTTTCAGTTACCCCAAATTCTCTGGGTAGACAAGTCTACACAGTGAGTATGCCTAGGGTTGAAGGAGATTTTATTCAAGAAAACAATCAACTGTCATTTGTATTTGATGTTATTATTAATAAGATTCGTGTACTTCATATTTCTGGAAGCCCATCGTGGGATGTAAGGTTTTTACGTAAGGCGTTAAAAAGAAACCCGAATATAGATTTGGTTTCTTTCTTTATATTGAGAGAGGCTACAGATTTAGTCTTTGCGTCTCAGGATGATCTAAGTTTAATTCCATTTCCCGCAACTGAGATTTTTGGGAAAGAACTTGATTCATTTGACGTAGTAATATTCCAGAACTTTGACTTCCGACCGTACGGTATCTTTGGTACTCAGCTAGAGAATTTGAAGAATTATGTTGTTCGGGACGGCGGCGGATTTCTTGTTATAGGGGGTGACAGGTCATTTAACAGCATAGATTATGAAAGCTCTGCGATTGCCGATATTCTGCCAGTGAAGTTAGGTTACTCATCCGTTGGGGAGAACAGTTCATCTGATGATAGAGAGTTTCTAACTGCTTTAACGGAAATAGGCATCAGACATCCGATTTTAAGAATAATCCCAAATGAATATGATAATGAAAAAAATTGGATGAAATTACCGGGACTGGAGGGCTTGAATAGTGTAAGGGAACTGAAATCCAGGGCCACACCTCTTCTAACAACGCAGGGAGGAGATCCTCTTTTGGTCATAGAGCAGTTAAATGCGGGCAAGGTTGCAACATTCCTTTCTGATTCTTCATGGAAATGGGGTTTCATGGGCGCAAGCGAAGGAAATATCTCCGCCTACTATGAAAGGTTCTGGAATAGGTTGCTTCTATGGCTTGTAGATGATCCAGAACTTAGAGAAATTAGATTAAAGACCGATAATTCGTCTTACATAGTTGGGGCAACACCACAGATAGATGTTTTGAAAACTAATGATCGACAAGAAGATGACACGATCAAGGCCACAATGATAACTCCAGATGGTCGAGAAGTCGGACTGGATGTCAAAAGTATGTCGAGTGACACATTAAATTTCCGACCTCATATTGAAGAAAATGGAATTTATAAAATTAAGGCTAGAATCGAGGGTAAAGATGACTCTGTTGAGAAGGACTACGTCGCCGAGACAGTTTTCATTGTTGAACCACCTGAAAATGAAATCAAAGGACCCACAACGAACGAAAATCTACTCAAATTACTTGCCGATAAAACGGGTGGGAAATTTGTAACATTAAGAGATGATCCAGAGAGGCTAGGGATCGAATCTACTCCGATTAAGAGGATAACCGGTTATAAGACCGAGGAGTTATGGGATAAGTACTGGATATTTATCCTGTTGGTCCTCCTATTGTCTTCTGAGTGGCTATTACGAAGAAAATGGGGTCTGAAATAACGGGTAAATTGAAACTTAGAACGGAGATTATTTTGCGAGGAGATGACCAGAAATGCTTTTCACAGTAGATATTGGAAATACTAATATAATGTTTGGAATATTTAAGGAACGCGACCTGATTAATCACTGGAGAATAGGAACTGATAAGAATAAGACATTTGATGAATATGGGGTTCTTTTTAGAAATCTACTTGACATTAGGGGTGTTGACGTAAATTCGATTCGCGGAGCAGTTATTTCCTGTGTAGTACCAACCCTACTTGATGTTATAGTAAGAGCATTGAAGTCATATTTTGACGTGAACCCGCTAGTTGTGGAGCCTGGAATAAAAACAGGCATGCCTATTCTTTATCATAATCCGAAGGATGTGGGTGCTGATAGAATAGTGAATGCGGTAGCTGCCTTTGATGAGTATAAGAGTAGCGTTATAGTGGTTGATTTCGGGACTGCTACGACATTTGATTGTGTGTCCGAAAAGGGCGAATATATAGGTGGCACTATTGCAACGGGGATACTCATCTCTGCAGAGGCCCTTTTTGGATCGGCTTCAAGACTCCCAAGGGTAGAGATTGTTAGACCAAAAACGGTGATAGGGAAAAATACGGTTCACTGCATGCAATCTGGACTGGTTTTTGGATATGCTGGTCTAGTCGACGGAATTGTCAGTAGGATCAAGGATGAGATGGGTACTAGCCCAAAGGTAATCGCTACAGGGGGGCTTGCCAGTGTCATTGCTTCTGAGAGTAAATCGTTGCAGTATATAGATGAATTTCTCTCCTTGAAAGGACTCAGATTGGTATATGAATGGAACACATAGATTCCTGATTCAAAAACATCATACTGAACACCCCCATTTCGATCTTAAGCTGGAATTTGGAGAATTGATGAAATCATGGATTCTCCCGACTAGAATTCCGGGCGAGGGTAGCGTCAAGACCGTAGCAATTGAAATGAAGGAACGGGTCTTTAAGTCAGATGGGTTTATGAGTGCAATAGATGATCAGTATGGTATTGGTGAAGCCGAGATATGGGATAGAGGTCGTTATGACATCATCACTAAAAGCAATGAAAAAATAACACTCCATGCAAAGGGAGAACTATTCAAAGGTCGTTTTGTCTTCATAGTTCCAAGTTGGGGAAGATGGACCGGCAAAAGATTGTGGATACTGATAAGAATATATGACCGCTAATTTATTTCCAACTAAAGAGTTTTACCTTGCCACCTTTCGCCCCAGATGATAGTCTAATTACAAAGGTGTCTTAAGGATTAAAGATGGCAAAATTTGGGGATAGCTATTGTTGGATGATTAAGAATGATCCGAGAGTTTGTCCTTTCATCAAACCGGGTGAAGAGCACATGTTACATAATCTCGAGGCTCGAATTAGGGAAAAGTGTATAAGCTGTGAGGAACTCTGTAATGATTTGGTTTTTCTTTCAATGGAAAAGGGTTCTACGTATGAAGTACTGCCTATTATTTTAGATGAGCTTGTAAAAAGGGAGCAGAAGATCAAGAAATTCGGGAAATCCCTCGAAATAAAGGAGGAGATGTTTGATATACTTGTACATCTTTCAACTTCGCTCAAATTAGTGCTCGATGTGAACGAAATTCTCTATAAGGGATTAGTGGCCTTTACCGCAGGAAGTAGCTTCGGTTTTAACAGGGCGATCTCATTGCTGGCTGATAATAGAAAACTTTCAGGTCAGTTCGCAATTGGTCCATTAGACCAAAATGAAGCCTTATCTATATGGCACGAAATATCAGATAAAAAACTCACCCTGGAGGAGCTTCTTGTATTTTCTCCGATTGTATTCCATAAGGAAAGCGAAAAGTTTAAAGATGTCCTGGAGGCTATGGATTTTAGCTTACAGGAAGATCCATTCAGAAGTGTATTTCAATCAGAAAACAGTATCAGAATCTCAGATGGAGAAAGGTTGCCGGGTGTTCTTCGTGATTTTTATAAAGATACCCCTTTCTGGATTATTCCTCTGCTCTCACACCTAAGACGTCCGCTAGGTGTTATATTGCTTGATAACTTTCTCACAAAAAAAGAGTTGTCGGTTGAAGAAGTGAAAGCCCTAGAAATCTTTGCACTTGAGATCTCACTTGCATTAGAGAGAGGAATCACGTATGAGGAACTCGAAGGTAAGGTCGAGACTCTTGAAGAGGCAAATGTGAAATTAAAGGAGCATCACGAACTTATCACTAAGCTACGGGCCGAAGCACAAATTGGAGATATGGTACTCCAACTAACTCACTCCTTTAAGAATCCTGTGATTGCAATTGCGGGTCTGGCTAGGATTTTAAAAAAGAAGATCCAACCAGATCTTCCTATCTACAGACACACAAATGCTATACTCGAAGAAGCTGTAAGACTTGAAAAGACGTTAAGAGATTTTGTTGCCTATGCAAAAACAAAGTATCTGTTGGATACATCAAAGATAGATATCAACAAGGTTGTTGGACTTATATACCAGGAAAAAAAATCGGCGGGTAGACAACAGGACGTTAATATTCATCTCAGTCTCTCTGAAGATCTTCCACCTGTCTTCGGGAACGAGTATCAGATATACACATGTATTGAAAATATTGTTAACAACTCCATAGAGGCAATGCCTGATGGTGGTGAGCTTTATATCGCCACCAAAACACAGAATGGATCAATTGCCATTGAGGTGTTTGATACAGGCCCGGGTATTTCGGAAGAAGTAATGAGAAACCTTTTTACGCCCTTTTTCACAACCAAAAGTGTTGGAAGTGGTCTAGGTCTATATACATCAAAAGAGATAATAGAGAAAATGGGTGGTAAAATTTCCCTACATTGTGTGAAAGACAAGGGTTGTACTGTGACATTAAGTCTGCCCCTCTCGGCTGAAAAGGAAAATTATGAGTAAAATCTTGGTTGTAGATGATGAAGAAAATATAAGATTTGTTTTCAAAGAGGTGCTGACTGAAGAAGGTTACGATGTATTTGAGGCAGAATCGGTGGAGGATACATTCGATATCCTTAGTCGTGAACTAATTGATCTTGTACTTTTAGATATAAAATTAAGATCCCAGAGCGGCCTTGATATACTCAAGAGGATAACAAGGGAGTTTCCAGATACACCAGTGCTACTATGCTCGGCTTATGTTTCCTTTCAAAATGATTATACGGCATGGCTCGCCGATGGTTATATTGTAAAATCGAGTGATCCCGAGGAGCTATTGGAAGAAGTGGACAAAGTTCTGAAGATGAGAGGGAAGTTATAATGAAGGCTGTTGTTCTCGCGGGAGGTTTTGGTACAAGGATTAAGCCGCTAACTTATTCGCTGCCCAAGCCCATGCTTCCGCTCGGGGGTAAACCGATCATTGAGCATGTAATAAATCTTGTAAAGCAAAATGGCTTCAATGATCTAATATTCCTGCTCTATTTTCAGCCGGATGCGATAAAAAATTACCTTAGTGACGGATCAGGGCTAGGCGTTAAGATAAATTATATGATCCCTCCAGAGGATTATGGTACTGCTGGAGCGGTAAAGTACGCCTCGGATATATTGAAAGGCGACGAACCTTTTCTGGTTATAAGCGGGGATTTGCTTGCGGACGTCGATCTCGCGGCAATGTTTACATTCCACAAAGAGAAAAATGCAATGGTAACTATTGGCTTGACCTCAGTCAAGGATCCTCTTCAGTTTGGAATAGTAATCACGGATAAGGATGGCAGGGTTGTGAGATTTCTTGAAAAGCCTGGTTGGGGAGAGGTATTTAGTGATTCTGTAAACGCCGGAATATACATAGTTGATCCTGCGATTTTAGACAATATACCAGGCAAACAGTCATTTGATTTTAGTCATGATTTGTTTCCGAGGCTTCTTGGTGAGGAGAAACCAATTTATGGATATATATTGAGTGGCTATTGGCGAGATGTCGGAGATCCATCTTCTTATATACAAGCGAATATGGATATTCTGGCTGGCAGGGTTAATGTGAAGGGTTCGGGTAGCAGGATGGATGTAGTTGGTAAAGATATATGGCTGGGAGAAAATGCCGAAATTGCTAACGACGCTCAGCTTGAGGGGACTGTTATAGTTGGCAGAAGTGTAAGAATCAATGGCGGTTCAAGGATAGTCAATTCTATAATAGGAAACAGCACCATTATTGGCCAAAGCGCTAATATTATAGATAGCGTAATATGGGATGATACGAATGTTGGCGAGAGTACTAGTATCGATAGCAGTGTTATATGTTCCAAGGTAAGAATTGGCAAGGACGTCCTGATTGAGCCCGGTGTAGTTGTCTCGGAAAATTGTTCTATAGGGGATGAGGCTGTTATAAGACAGGGTGTTAAGATTTGGCCTAGTAAGGAAATTGAATCAAGAGCCATTGTATCCACGAACCTTATCTGGGGTGAAAGGTGGAAGAGGAGCTTATTTGAGGAATCCAAGGTATCCGGCCTTTCGAATTTTGAACTTACTCCTGAATTTGCAGCGAAGCTTGGTGCAGCATTGGCCTCTATTTTACCTAAGGGTTCTTCGGTGCTGATGGGCAGGGATACATATCGTGCACCTAGGATGATAAAGAGGGCTTTTGTCGCAGGGGTTCTGTCAGCGGGAGTTAACGTAAAGGATTTGAAAGCGGTCCCTATTCCTATCCTCAGATATAAACTTCAGACTTTTGGTGAGGTCGGGGGGGTTTATTTCAGATATTCACTGGAAAATCCGGAGGTAACTGAGATCCTGTTTTATGACTCACACGCGTTCGAGACTTCTGTATCCTTTGAGAAGACCTTCGAAAGGATCTTCCATAGAGAGGATTTTCGACGGGTATCTGAGGGTGGTGTGGGAAGAATCAGTGACCTTAGCGGTATTGTCGATTTCTATAAAGAGGGCTTCATAAGTTCAATAAAAGAAGAGATTATTAAGGAAAAGAAATTCAGAATTGTAGTTGATTTCGCTTTTGGACCTTCTTCGGAGTATTTTCCCTCAATACTAAATGAATTGGGTTGCGAGGTAATAAGTCTCAATGCATACACTGTTGAACATGGTAGTGGAGTTGATCCTAGCAGAGCACTGGCACTCCTATCCAGCATTGTTAAAGCAACTGATTCGACGGCTGGGTTCTGGCTTGATCCTTGGGCTGAGAGAGTATACTTCGTAGATGAAAAAGGAAGAATTTATAGAGATCTCGATTCCTTCTTTCTTTTGTTTAACCTGATCCTAAAAGCTGAGGAGCCAGGGGTTTGTGCTGTACCTTTATTCGTTCCCTCAAGCGTTGAGTATATCGCGAAAGAAAATAATTTTGATGTCGTAAGGACAAAAAATAGCATCAGAGCTCTATCTGATTCGGCAAGGAATAGAGACGTTAAACTGGCAAGCTATCCTGATGGAAGGTTTATATTTCCCGAATTTCAGATTGCTTATGATGGAATGTTTACACTCGCTAAAATGCTTGAGCTTATGGCTGAACTGGATATAAGGCTATCAGAAGTCTCGAAGGCTATACCTAAGTTTAATTTTCATCACGCAACTATTCCGTGTCCCTGGGAGGCGAAGGGTGTGGTGATGAGGATGGCGTCTCAAGAGGCTATGGGAATGGAAGCATCTTTCCTTGATGGCGTAAAAATTTCATTCAATGGTTCATGGGTTCTAATATTCCCAGACCAGTACAAATCATTGATACACTTATACACTGAAGCAAATACGGAAAATGAAGCGTCTATTCTAACAAATGACTATACTAAAAAGATTGAGAATTGGATAAAAACTTAACTTGATATACATTGTTAATTTTAATTTGATAAAGATACGAGAGATCCTTTCGATATGCAGATTGCACAAATTCCTAAAATGTCGTTTTTATTTTCGATAATTTTAGGTCTAAACCTTTTATCATATACGGTTCAGCCTTACATACTGCCATCGGGTAAGCATTCCTTATCATACACAGTTGAAAATTGCCCATCACATAAAAATCGAAATCCGGTATCGCGATTAATTCAGGTTTTTATAAAGTCAGACAAAGATGAAGGTAGTCAAAAGCATTGTTTTTGTTCTACATGCAATATTGAGAGATCTTCATTTATAGTTGTTAAATCATCTGTCAATTTAATAATGCATGAGTATCTCACTTGCCTATTACCTTCTGAAAATAAACCTTACTTACAAGATTTAATTAGTAGTCTCTTCATTCGTTCCCCTCCTATCCTTGTTAGTTAAAAAAAAGTCAAACGCGGTTTCAATCTTTCGCCTATACAAAAATAAGTCTGAGAAGTTACTGGAGCACGGCAATGTGTTTTCCTGCAACTGATTAATTGTATTAAACAACTTAGTATTTTTTCAGATAGGGGGACCGACCCTGTGTCAAATATATTGATTTTAATTAACCGCATATTGTGTGCATTTTTTCTTAATTTTTTATTTTTGTTATCAATGCCTGTTTATTCCTGGGCCCACGGCTACGCTGGTAAGCGGTTTTTCCCTACTACAATCTCGATTGAAGATCCTTTTGTCGCTGACGAGCTTTCTTTTATTTTTAACTACCTAAAAGAATCCGGTGAGGGGGATGAACCACCGGTCGATGCCTTCGAACTCCCTGTTGAGTATACGAAGCGAATAACTCCACATTTTGGTATTTCGATTGGTGACGATTTCAGACGACTGGACCCAGTTGGGGAAGGGGCTGAATATGGTTTTGGCAACCTAGAGGTGGGAGCGAAATATCAGTTTTTCACTAGCGCACCACATGAATCACTGTTCTCAGTTGGAGTAGAGGCTGAGATTGGTGGTACAGGGAACAGCTCAGTGGAAGCCGAATCGTTCTCCACGATTTCGCCCGCTCTCTTTTTCGGCAAAGGTTTTGGTGACCTGCCACAGTCGCTAGAATACTTGAGACCCCTAGCGGTCACAGGAGTGTTAGGTCTAAACTTTCCAACGAGAAGTAGTACCACGACCTCAACTATTGATGAAGAAACATTGGAGATTCAGCGTGAGATAGAGCAAAACCCTATAACTTTTAGCTATGGATTTGCGATACAGTACAGCCTTCAGTACCTACAATCCTTCGTAAAGGATGTGGGTCTCGCAGCCCCGTTCAACCGTATGATCCTTCTGGTAGAGCTTCCATTTGAAACGGGCTTAAATCGCGGTAGCGGTGGTGAAACAGCCGGTTTTATAAACCCGGGAATTATATGGTTGGGAAAATATATTCAACTTGGAATTGAAGCCCAAATACCGATCAACGACGGATCGGGTAAAAACCTCGGGGTTCTCGGTATAATACATTTCTTCATAGATGATATATTTCCTAATAGCCTTGGACGGCCGATTTTTCGTTAAAGGGTGTAAAGGGTGCTGAAGTGATAAAAACCTTTGTCATTATCTCCGTGATAAGTGTAATAACCATTTTCAGCATAGGGCAAAAAAGGGCCTTGAGTCATGCGATGTTTAACCATTCTGAGCCAAAGGTTGGAGAGACAATTAGTAACTGCCCGAAACAGGTCCGTATATGGTTCGATAGTCCACTAGAACCTTCCTCCAGTACGGTTCGAGTAGAAAGCGAAAGTGGCAATCGCGTTGACAATTTTAATGGGCATGTTGATTTATCTTATGCTACAATTCTCGAAGTAAATCTGCCATGCCTTTCTCCGGGCACTTATCAGGTGTCCTGGAAGGTTGTTTCATTAGACGGACACAGTACAAATGGTAGCTTCGCCTTTACAATCGAATAGTTAAACTATTTTTCTCCGTTTATGAGGTACTGATTTCCCATGAGGTTTCTTTAGTTTTTGTAACGCCTTGAACCTTTTTACTCGAGGTAAAGGAAGACGCTGGACCGACCCATCATGGGTTAGATTTAATATTGTGGATCATTTTGACTTGTTATAAGAAGTGGCTCGATGTAGAATCTTCATCGTCAAGTTTTAACTTGATAATTCCCTGCAGCTTGCTGCCGGGTTATTCATTGAATTTTCATACATTAGAAGGGGTAAGGATGATAAAGCATATAGTTATGTGGCGTCTAAAGGAACTTGCTAATAATGCAACCAAGCAAGAAAATGCAAAAAAGTTAAAAGAGAAACTTGAATCTTTGAGAGATAAAATAGAAGAGATTAAAGACATCGAAGTCGGGATCAATGTAAATCCCTCTGAAGCTGCTTTCGATGTTGTCTTGTATTCAGAGTTTGAAAATCTAGAAGCGCTTAACATTTATCAAAACCACCCAGAGCATAAAAAGATCGTTGAATTTGTTACTCAAATAAGAACTGATAGGTGTGTTGTCGACTATGAGAAATAATTTTTGGGATTAACAAGTAGCGATTTTATCGGCATTCAAGATTACCGAGATTCGATAATTATCGTTGACACCGTCTTAAAAAAGTATTATATTTGTGAGGAAGATACTAATAAGTAATCGATCTGGAGGATGAGAAAATATGAAAAAGATACTTGCAGTTTTTCTGCTGGTCATAATGTTTTCCTCTACCGCATTTTCTCAAGTTGTGAATAGACAGATAACAAATTATAACCCTTCTCCCGACGCGCTGCATCCCTTCAAATTGGCCAGTCTCGTTATAAGACCACCGATTGGTCTGTTGAGTATTTTTGTGAAGGGGGGTTACTGGGTGCTCGATTCTGAACCGATTAGACGGGGTTTTAATATCGATTATGATACATCGGTTACTATTGATGAAGACTACTGATTGATGAATCATTAATCAAGATATAAATATCGTCTCTTTAAACCGCTATTAATTATATACTTTCCGGCTAAACCAGCTTTCGGATCCATAATTAATCCTCAGTTAATTGTTTGTAATAAAATTCTTACAAACTTAATCTACTAAAATCTTTTCATAGATCGTATAAAATGTTTTGTTATGGGAGACATTAATGAGCTGTTAAAGTCTCTTCCCACCGATCCAGGTGTTTATTTCATGAAGGATAAGAGGGGAAAGACGATTTATATTGGTAAGGCAAAGAACTTGAAAAATCGTGTTCGCTCTTATTTCCAGGGCGGTGGTTCAGGTCAGCGTCCCCAGGTTCCTTATGTCATAAGACAAGTTTGCGACCTAGACTATCTTGTTACCCGGGATGAGCGTGAAGCTCTGATTGTAGAGGACTCGATGATAAAAAAATACAAACCTAAATTTAATCTTCAGTTAAAAGACGACAAGAACTATGCTTCTCTGAAGCTTGAAGCATTTGGGAAGTTCCCGAGACTAACCTATACGAGGAAGATCCTTGATGATGGATGTTTATACTTTGGACCATTTGCATCAGGGGATGCATTGAGGAAAACAAAAAAGTTGATTCATAGGATTTTCCCACTTCGTGACTGCACTGATACCAAATTCAAAAGACATTCTGAGAGACCATGTCTCAACTATTTCATGAAAATTTGTTCGGGGCCATGCGCCGGTAAGGTGAGCGAAGGTGAATACGAAGAGATGGTTGAACACGCTAAGATGTTTCTGAGAGGGAGAATTAAGGAGATGCTTGGTTTACTGAAGGAAAATATGGTTAAGGCTTCCGAGGAACTCAGATTCGAGGATGCTGCTCACTTCAGGGATCAAATAAGCTTTCTTGAGAAGCATCCTGACGTTCAGGGTCTCATCTCAACAACCCAAACTGACAATGATATAGTCGGATTTTATAGAGAATCGAATGCGGTGGAATTTGTTGTATTATTCTCGAGAGGCGGAACAATCACAGACAAATCGGAGTTTTACTTTAATAATGCGAGTTGGGAAGATGATGAGACGCTTCGAGAATTTCTTGGTCAGCTTTACGAAAAAGATAGATACATACCCAGTCAAATAACGATTCCTGTAAAGTTTGAGGGAATGAATACTTTTTCACAATGGCTTTCCGAAAAACATGGGAGGAAGATAGAATTAGCAGTCCCTAAGAGAGGACCAAGATTAAAACTAGTTGAGGTAGCAAATAGGAATGCTCAAGAGGTTTTCAAGAGGATGTTTGCAGATAAACAAAGAAGACTCCAATTAATTCACTCTATTAGGGACGCACTTTCTCTTAGTCGCTTGCCGGAAAACATTGAATGTTATGATATATCAAATACACAGGGTAGTCTCGCTGTAGCATCGATGGTTAGGTTTGAAAATGGAGAACCTACGAAAAATAGATATAAGAGGTTTAAGATTAAAACGGTATTTGGTGCAAATGATTATGCGATGATGTACGAGGTTCTTTTGAGAAGATTCAAAAGAGCCGATCAACAAAATTGGGAGTTGCCTGACTTAATATTGGTTGATGGCGGTAAGGGCCAGTTAAATATAGCCCGAGAAGTATTAAGTGAGATTGGAATCTTAGGCAAGGTTGAGTTGGCTGCAATTGCCAAAGCGAGGCTAGATGGGGAAACTGATAAGATTTATTTGCTTGGACGTAAGAATCCCGTGATTTTTCCAAAGACCTCACCTGAACTTCTATACCTGATGAGGGTTCGCGATGAGGCTCATAGATTCGCAATTACATTTCATAAGAGGTTGAGAACCCGAAGGGCACTGAAATCTGAATTGGACTCAATTTACGGGGTTGGGGATAAGCGAAAAATGATGTTGCTTAAGCACTTTGGGAGTATATCTAATATAATAAAGGCTTCAATCGAAGATATTCAATCGATACCTGGAATGAACCGGAAAATTGCCGAGGTGCTCAAGCAACAATTATCCCGTTAGAAGCCAACACACTTCTCGAGTATGGCTTGACCGACTATCAATCTATTAGCAGCCTGTTCAAAAACGATTGACCGGGGACCATCGACTACTTCGTCGGTTATCTCTTCTCCCCTGTGTGCTGGTAGGCAATGCATTACCAATGCATTAGGTTTAGCGGAACAAATGAGCTCTTTGTTCATTTGAAACGGCTTAAACAACGCTGAAATCTTTCTTCTCTCTTTTTCTTGTCCCATGCTTATCCATACATCTGTGTACAATACATCTGCGCCTTCGATCGCCACTTTGGGATTATTTGCTATTTCGATTATCCCATTTTTCAAACTTTTTGCACTTCTTACTATATTTTCATTTGGTTCATATCCCTCCGGGGTCGCAATTGACACATGAAATCCAATAATTGCAGCGGCGCCGATGAGTGTATTTGCGACGTTATTGCCGTCTCCAATGTAGGCGAGCTTCATTTTTTCTATATCTAATCCCTTGTCCTTTAATGTGAATAAATCAGAGATGATCTGACATGGATGCTCTAGATTAGTGAGTGCGTTAATAACGGGAATAGAAGAGTTAATCGCAAATTCATTAACCCTTTCATGATCAAAGGTTCTGACTATTACACCATCAAGATAAGACGAGATAACTCTTGCGGTATCGGCCACGGACTCGCCGCGCCCAAGCTGCAGGTCACTTGGGTTAATATATAAAGCGTACCCTCCAAGTTGATTGATCCCTACCTCGAAAGATATCCTGGTTCTTGTGGAGAGTTTTTCAAAGATCATTCCAACAGCCTTTCCTTTGAGCGTATTTATTCTTTTCCCTCTCTTTTTTAAGTTTCTTAGTTTGAAGGCTCTTTCTATAATTTGTTCTATGTCTTTTTTTTCTAGGTCAAAGATGCTGAGCAGACTTTTAGGCATTTAGTATCTCATTAAATGAATCTTCTAGTTTTTCTATAGCGAAATCAATTTCCTTTCTGTTCACTATGAGAGGTGGGAGTATCCTTATGACATTATCGACTGTCAGAATTGTGAGTAGGCCTTTTTCCATGCATTTACTCACAACTTCTCTTGTTTTTTCTTTGCTCTTCAGCTCCAATCCGAGTATGAGACCCCTTCCCCTCGCGTTCCTTATTAAAGGGATATATTTTTTCTCTAATCTTTTAAGTCCATCTAAAAAGTATGCTCCCATCTTGGCGGTATTGTCGAGAAGCCCATTGTTAATGATTGTATTCAAGACCGCGCTACCTAAATGCATTGCAAGAGGGTTTCCTCCGAGGGTGGAGCCATGGGATCCCGGCGTAAAAGACATTGCGACATCATCACGCGCCAGTAGGGCCCCACAGGGAATTCCTCCACCCAATGCCTTAGCTAGGGTCATGATATCTGGTTTTATTCCTGAGTGCTCATAAGCAAATAGCCTCCCTGTTCGTCCAAGCCCAACTTGGACTTCGTCGAGGATCAAGAGGACCTTTCTCTTAGTGCAGATTTCTCTTACTCTTTTGAGGTAACCATTAGGAGGAATAACAACTCCATTTTCTCCTTGTATAGGTTCAAGGATCATTGCACAAATCTTTTCGTCGTCTAGCGCATCTTGAAGAGGCTCTATTTCACCATAAGGGATGAACTTAAAACCTTTAAGGAGTGGTTGAAATCCCTTCTGATATTTCTTCTGGCCAGTCGCGCTGAGAGCGCCCATAGTTCTACCATGGAACGAGCCACGAGCCGCAACAATCTTGTATCTATGACCATTTTCCTCACCCCATTTCCTAGAAAGCTTTATAGCGGCTTCATTTGCTTCAGTCCCGCTGTTGCAGAAAAAAACCTTATCTGCAAAGGAGTTTTTAACGAGAACTTCGGCAAGATCGGCTTGTTCTTCTATTTGAAATAAGTTACATACTGTAAGCGTTTTTTTTGCCTGCTCACGTAACGCACGCATTATGGCAGGGTGACGGTGTCCTAAATTTGTAACGGCTATTCCAGAAGTAAAATCTAAATATTTTTTCCCGTCATTACCCCACAACCAGCATCCTTTTCCACGTTTGAATGCAATTGGATATCGACTATAAGTGCTCATCAGAAATCTTTGAGATTTTGAAATCAATCTTTGGGTATTCACAGCCGTATCTCGGTTCCTATACCGGCGTCGGTAAATATTTCAAGGATAAGAGCCCTCTCAACCCTTCCATCGATTATATGAACTTTATCTACACCCTCGTGTAACGACTCTATCGCACACATAACCTTGGGGATCATCCCGCTTGATATTGCCCCCGTCCTTATCAAATCCCTGGCAGAAGATTCAGTGAGTGTCGAGACGAGATTGTTGTCATTATCTAGTATTCCAGGAACGTTTGTGAGGATTACAAGCTTGACTGCGTTTAGCGCTCCGGCTATCTTGCCTGCAACGTGATCAGCATTTATGTTATAGGTTCCACCATCCTCGTCAAACCCAATTGGGGCTATGACTGGGATATAACCAGCGTTCTCTAAGACCTTTATCAGATTCGGATTTATTTTTTCTACTTCTCCCACCATACCAAGATCTTCATTCTTGGGTATTTTTATATTGTTTTCTAGTTCAAGTTTTGAAACATCGATTTTTCTAGCAAGAATTATTTTTCCTTCCTTACCCGAAATACCAATAGCGTTTCCTCCAAGAGTTTGAATCGCTGCAACTATTTTTTGGTTTATTTTCCCAACCAGAACCATTTCAACCACTTCCATCGTCTCCGAATCCGTGACCCTTAGTCCGGCAACAAACCTCGATTCTTTACCGAGCCGTTCGAGCAGGTTTCCAATCTGGGGGCCACCACCATGCACAACAACGGGGTTCATGCCGACATATCTCATCAATACTATATCCCTCGCGAAATTATGAAGCTCTTCATCTCCAACACTACCACCGTACTTAATTACAATAGTCTTTCCGTGAAAATCCTTTATATATGGAAGAGCCTCAACCAGTGTCTGTGCTTTCTCAATTAAGTGTTTCATTGTGCTATGAAAAAATTAAAAAATATAAGCTGATAATTATAGATCAAATATAGATTATTTCCAATTAATTCATCGGTTTGAACAAATTGATAAATCATTGTCTGTAATGTTATGAAAAATCTCGCTATAGTATTATCGTTTTAAGATCCAGTGACAGGAAATTTCGCCTCATCTACTTTCCCGATGTGTTTATTGGGTATAAAATTCGACTCTTTGACCATTACTTTGACAGCTGGTCGGTATTTCAACATCTAATCGATGCTGGAAACCGTGCAAATTAAGTGGTATGTTCGCTCAGGCGAGTACTTGGACAAGGTCAATGTAAGATACGCGAAGCAAACTCGAATTTAATCAGTTGTCGGCAACAGACCCTATATTCTTATAGCATACTAAACTTGTGTTTAGCATCTATTTTGTAGAATCATGATTAGCCACTATCAGCGTCATATGATCATTCAGGTCGAGTAAAATGCCTGCCAGGATAATTGGCGTAAAGAGAGCAAGGTTAGCCAGCGTAGGTTTTTGGCTTAGAAATCTCGCTAATCGAGTTTCTCGGCCAAAAAAGCGACTTAGACTTGCAGGATACCACAGCGGAGATGGCATTTGATAAAATCTAAGTATCTTATAACAGACCTTTTGAATGAGTCTTGACAGAGTCTTTGGTTTGTAGAAATGGAGATGCCAGGGTAAAACCCATTCCCAATTTTCGTTGAAAAGATAGCGTCCAATCGAATCTATATTTGGTATGACAATAACCAATACGCCATCTTTTTTCAGAAAGGATTTGATTCTTGTTAAAAAAGTACATGGATCTGATATATGTTCTAGAATATGACGAAGGATTATGACGTCAAATTGTTCTCCAGGCTGGTAGTCCTCGAAACAACTTCGGACTATATTGATACCGTAGATATTCTGTCCAAAGAGACTACGGTTTTCGGAAGGTTCGAGACCAGTTACGGAGAATCCGCTCTTTTGCCAGATAGAGGTGGTCCATCCGGTTCCGCAGCCAATATCTAGAAGTGATGGTCGAGGATTGGTAATGAGTTTTTTGACATGCCGTATTTCCTTATTGATTACCAGTTTTTCGTACAAAAACTTTAAAAACTGATTCTGAAATAACTCTGCGTCAGATAAGCTGTGCATATTCCTTGAGCTCAGACTCGTAAGAGGAACCGGATGTATGAACATGTGAGTGCATGAGGCACACTGTAGAATATTAGAACTTTGCCGGTCATGGTGGTAGGTATATCGAGTTGTTGCGTCCCATGAATCACAGACAACACAGGGTAGATGCATGATACGGTTATATTTACTCCGAATTAATTTGGGCATTTAATATCTATTTAGATGTAATAAGTAATCTTTTATCAATCGCCGAGTGCAGATAGCATAATTACAAAAGCCAAGGATGTAAATAGGGGTGCCCTAACCTATTCAGTTTCTATTTATTTTTATTTAAATCATGTTTGTTAACTGCTTCTAAAATTGCCTCAGTGATTTTCTCTCCTCCTTTTTCCGACGGTTCGATCGGTGTGGCATAATCTTTGTCCTCATTAAAAATCATTCTAAGATCGATCAACCTTGAGCATGACCCGAATGCTTCACTTGTGATACAGTCATTAAAGATTGATAAGGCCAGTTTTGACAATTTTTGTACTCTGGGATCAGGGAATCTGGGGTAGTATATTGTGCAAATTAGAATGGGCAGTTTGTAGCTAAGGGCATTTTTAAGCATCATTCGGTAATTATTACGGAATGCATCTTGTATATCTGCCAGCTTAAGTAAAACCTCAGAAACTGAGTTCGCTCTCTCATTAAGAATGTCTGCGTGGCTCAGGGCGTCATTTCCTCCCACACTTAAAACCAGAAAGCTTGCGTCTTCCGGAAGTTGCTTCAGCTGATATATTATGTCATTTATCATGCTGCCATCTCTTGCTAGAAGAGTCGCTTTCCAGCCATCTGGAAGTCTATTCCTCAAGAGGTTTATAACGTCCAAATTGAATGGCACGTATGCGGCATTGTCTAATGTGGAATCTCCTAGCAAAATAATATGTTGCATTTTATCAGTCCAAAATGAATTGTATGTCCATAAACTTGCTGATTAAATATTGTATCTTGTATGTGTTTATAAGAACCGGATTTGATGTTCTTAGCAGCTTTAATTATAATTTTTATCGGGATTAAATGATAGGCAGAATATTCAGGGGCAGAGCACCAAATCATGTTTCAGATCCGAGATGGGTGATTTCGCGCTCCGATTACACGCCTTCATACCTGGTTACCTACGAAACCGACAAACATATTTTTCAGGAGAAGGTGGAACGGGCTCTCGATGTGCTTCGAAACTGTGAGGCCTGTCCCCGTAACTGTCATATAAATAGACTTGAAGATCGAACCGCGGTGTGCAGGTCTGGCCGTTATTCATACGTAGCGAGCGCATTTCCACATTTTGGCGAAGAAGATTGTTTGAGGGGTTGGAGAGGATCTGGAACTATCTTCTTTTCCTTTTGCAATTTGAAATGTGTTTTCTGTCAGAACTTTGACATCTCTTGGGAGGGGAATGGACAGGTTCTTACGCCTGAACAGCTTGCGGGTGTTATGATTCATCTTCAGGAGTCGGGATGTCATAACATTAATTTCGTGACTCCTGAGCATGTTGTCCCGCAAGTAATCGAGGCAATACCCATAGCCATTGGTAGGGGTTTAAATTTGCCGATAGTTTATAACACCAGCGCCTATGACTCCATGCATTCGCTTCGGTTGATGGAGGGCATCGTGGATATTTATATGCCGGACTTTAAGTTCTGGGACGGAGAGTTTTCATTCCTTTACATGTCTGCTCGGGATTATCCTATAATTGCGCGAGCGGCAATAAGGGAAATGCACCGTCAGGTGGGTCCGTTAAGATTTGACAAAGATGGATTGGCATTAAGGGGGCTTCTGGTTCGTCATTTGGTCATGCCGAACCGTGTTTCTCATACACGAGATATTTGTAGATTCATTGCAAATGAAATATCGAGGGATACCTATATTAACATAATGGATCAATACAGGCCGGAGGGTAGGGTGCTAAGAAAACCTGAAAAATACCATGCGATAAACCGCAGAACTACCAGTTCGGAATATGAGGAAGCTCTGACTATTGCCCGTGAGGAGGGTCTTTACCGCATAGATCAAAGGTGGATGCATTAATAGAAAAGTTCAAAGCCTTCTTTGTTGTATTCGCTTTTATAACTCGTGAGGGAGTTCTCCTTAAGGCAAAAAAATTAAGATTTCAACTTACTGGCGTGTATGATTATTAATTACAAGATATAACGACTGAGGTCCCTGTCCTTCACAATATCAGAAATCCTGTCTCTAATGTATTTGGCATCGATAACAACCTTACCATTTTTCATTTCAGGGGCATTAAAGGAGACTTCTTCCAACATCTTTTCCATGATCGTGTGCAGCCTTCTCGCACCTATATTTTCTGTAGACTCATTCACGTATGCTGCGGTTTCTGCAATTTCTGCGATGGCATCTTCTTTGAATTCGAGTTCTATGTTCTCCGTTTTAAGCAGCTCGGTGTATTGCTTGATCAGTGCATTCTTTGGTTCTGTAAGAATACTTACAAAGTCTTCCGTGGTAAGTGGTTCTAGTTCGACTCGAATTGGGAATCTGCCCTGTAACTCTGGGATGAGGTCAGAGGGTTTTGATACGTGAAAGGCTCCTGCTCCAACAAAAAGGATGTGATCGGTTCTAACAATACCATGCTTGGTGTTTACCGTGCAGCCTTCTATTATGGGAAGTAAGTCCCTTTGAACACCCTCCCTTGAAACATCGGGTCCCCCCGTAGTCTCCCTGGCGGCAATCTTGTCAATCTCGTCGATGAAAATGATTCCGGCTTGTTCGACCCTCTCAATAGCAAGTTTTACTACCTTGTCAGTATCAATTAATTTCTGAGCTTCCTCATGAATCAGGATCTCCCTTGCTTCAGGTACTTTTACCTTTCTTTTCTTTGTGCGTTTTGGAAAAAGGTTACCGAGCATATCGGAGATATTTACGTCCATCTCTTCGACACCAGACGGCGTAAAAACTTGCATGGGGAAGTTTCTTGAAGTCACTTCAACGTCTAGGTACCTATCATCGAGTTTTCCCTCTCTTAGCAATTTTCTCAGTTTCTCTCTAGTATCACTCTGCGTTTCTTCATCAGCTTCATTAGTCTTACTCTTTGGATATAAGAGATCTAATATCCTTTCCTCCGCTAGATCCTCAGCTTTTGACTGAACGGTGTGTTTTTCCTCCTCTGTGATATCTCTGATTGCGATGTCCGTAAGGTCACGTATCATGGATTCAACGTCTCTACCTACGTAACCGACTTCCGTAAACTTCGATGCTTCAACCTTAAGGAACGGAGCTTGAGCGAGCTTCGCCAGCCTTCTTGCAATCTCTGTCTTCCCTACCCCAGTTGGGCCAATCATTAATATGTTTTTTGGCGCGATCTCGTCTCTGAGATCAGGATGCACGTGTTGGCGCCTCCAGCGGTTCCTGAGCGCAATGGCTACGGCTCTTTTCGCTTTTTGTTGACCTATTATATATTTATCTAATTCTGAGACGATTTCTCTGGGCGTAAAGAATGGTTTATTGGTCATGTTCGGGTAATTCCTCTATGATAATCTTGTCATTTGTGTAAATGCATAGGTTTGCAGCGATTTTGAGTGACTCTTCCACAATTTCGCGTGCCCCTAAATTCGAATGTTTTAAAAGCGCAATTGATGCTGATTGAGCAAAGGGACCACCAGAACCAATAGCGATTACATTCTCATCTGGTTCCAAGATATCCCCGCTTCCAGAGATCAGGAACATACTTTCCTTGTCAGCTATTGCTAATAATGCTTCCAGTCTTCTCAATACCCTGTCGGTTCGCCAATCCTTCGCGAGTTCGACTGCCGCTCTTCTGAGGTTACCTCTGTATTCTTCGAGCTTCGCTTCGAACTTGTCAAAAAGAGTCATTGCATCAGCCGTCGCGCCGGCAAATCCAACAATCACTTTGTTATTGTATATCTTCCTCACCTTCTTTGCGGTATGTTTTATTGCTGTTTGACCGAGTGTTACCTGGCCATCTCCCCCCATAGCGACCTTTCCATTTTTACTTACACAAATAATTGTAGTTCCGTGGAATTTATGCATTTCTAGGCTCGTGGATGAGTTTTATCGTAAACTTCCATAATCTTCTCAATCGAGGCATGGGTATATCGTTGAGTTGTTGACAGGCTTTTGTGGCCCAGCATCTCTTGTATAGCGCGGAGGTCTGCACCGCTTCCAAGAAGATGGGTTGCAAAAGTATGTCTCAAGACATGCGGACTGATGTTCTTTGGAATCCCTGACAAATTAGCGTACTTTTTCACTATCCTTGCTATGCTTCTTACGGATAACCTACCACCCCGTGAGTTTATAAAAAGATAATCAACCTTTGGAGTAAGTTCGTTCCTCTTTTCTAAGAAATATTTAATGGCATTTATTGCCTTAGAACCTATGGGCACAATACGCTCTACACCACCCTTGCCAAGAACCTTGACGAATGAAGATGTAAGATCGGTATCTCCGGTTTTGATCCCATTAAGTTCACTTACCCTCAATCCACTTGAATAAAGCAGCTCGAGTATCGCTCGGTCCCTGACCCCTAAGACTTCATTGTCATCTGGTTTTTCTACAAGTACAAAGACTTCATCTACAGTCAGGAATGCGGGGGTTCGTCTTTCCCCCTTTGGGATCGGGACAAGCTTAGCTGGATTACTTGCTATCTTACCCTGTCTTATCAAAAATTCTAGAAAGTTTCTGATTGAAGTCAGCTTCCTTGAGATTGAGGCTTTGGAATTCTTATTGTAAAGCCTTCCTATAAACTCTCTTATGTCAATCTCTTCTATTTTTGTTATGTCTATGTTTTTTGTGTCGGCGGGCAATCTATTTTTTTTCAAAAAATTCATGAACTGTGTCAGGTCGGTCATGTAGGCCCTAACCGTATGTTCAGAATAATTTCTTTCGGCGACTAGATAGCTCTTATACTTTTTAATATCATCGATCATTATTTTATTGACATTAATATAAACACCCCTCTTTATCATTTCAAATTTGGGAAGGGGTATTTGATGCGATTAGTAAAGAAAACCGATGATGTTGCAGGCGGGCCACTAAGTCATGTTTAATTAATACTTAACCCACTTAATTTAACTCAAATACCATTTGATTCTTGGACAGTTCATCATAAAATAAGCCAGTAGACTCTATTCTTCTTGCGCCTATGTATCTTTTCTTATAATAATTAAAGTCTAGATCGTCGATTGTCACCATTTTGGATCTAGATGAAGCGTGTATGAATTTGTTGTCTCCAATATATATGCCGACATGTGAGGGGTACCTTGCGTACGTCCTAAAAAATACAAGATCACCGGTTGCAAGTTGGCTCTTTTGTACATATCTGCCAACGTTATATATATCTCGTGCAGTTCTAGGCAGGTCGATATTTAGAATCCCAAATACCTTTTTAACATATGCCGAGCAGTCTAAACCCGTAGACGGAGAGTTGCCGCCGAATTTATACGGAACTCCAAGAAACATCAATGCAGCATTGATAATTCGATTTGTTATTAGATCGAAATTATTATCGGCGTTTCGTTTTTGTTTATAATTATCAACCTTTTCATCGAGGGATTGACTATTCAATTCATTTGGAATATTTAAATCTTGAAGTCTGGTTTTACCGGTAATTGTTCCGACTTGAATTACCGATTCTTTTTCATATTTTGAATCAGGAATTATCAATATATCTCCTGCGTTAACCGTATTATCGGTAATGTGATTTGCTTCTTTTATAGAATCGATAGGCACATCAAACCTCTTTGATAATTCTTCAATACTAACCCCGTCTTCCACTATGTACTTAATCGAGGGTTTTTCAAGTGTGATGCTCGTTATTATGCCATTGGTTCCCGTAGAAGGTATTTTGAGTATCGCCCCTGTTTTCAGCATGGTACTCGAAAGTCCATTCGAATGCATTAACTCATTAACGGTTACGCCGAAGTTACTTGCGATTTCGTTTAATGTATCTCCTTTTTTCACAATATACTGGATCGGAGGTAGGGGCTCGGAGATTCGTATGGCCGATGGTTGATGGTTGTGCAGACCGTCGGGTATTTTCACCTCATTTTGAGGCTCATTGACTTTATGATCGGTCAAATCGAGGGAGGGGATAATTAGGATTTGTCCAATTTGAATTTTATCCTTATTCAGGTTGTTTGCTGCTTTTATATCATTTATCGATACCGTAAATTTATCAGCTATCTCTAATAAAGTATCACCTCGAATAACTGTGTATTCTTTATTGTTGGAGTCGTTAACTATTGCAGGATTTAATTCACTTACCGATTCCGGAATCAAGATAATATTTCCTACACAGATTTTGTCTCTTTTTAAACCATTAACTTTTTTTAATTCGCTAACTGTGATGTTGAATCTTCTTGATAATTCATTTAGGGTATCGCCCTTTTTAACTATGTAATTATAGGCTGAGACGTTTGAGGAAAAGCATAATGTTACTGCAAGAAATAGAAATCGTTTAATAGCCATTATCCATCCTCCTTAGGTGGGGAGATTTTCAGAAATAAATGCCTACATCTCGAGTAAGTCAGTAATACACTCCAGTCCTGTCGTGTGTCTTGCGTTATGAAAAATGATTAATTTCAAAGAACGATTAAAAAATTTCGAGATTATACCTTAAACCTCAGTCAATTGTAAAGGTTTATCTGAAATATCAATGTTTACGCCGTAATATGTTATGTTACAATCATAAAAGCCGGTGCGACTTGATTGTAGATTTCTTTGGCGGTACACTAGATTAGATATTATCGTTTTGACAGAAGGCAGTTTCGAATTACTAATTGTATTGAGTGTGTTTGTAAATTACTACAACGGAGTGTGAATCCAGCATGCAAAATTTCCTAGATAGGAGTCGATACCAAAACTCGTTGTACAATCCATCTTATGAACATGATGCATGTGGTGTAGGTTTTATTGCTGACATATCTGGGAATAAGAGCCACAAAATAGTTGAGTTGGCGATTGAGGCTGTAGTCAACCTTACTCATCGTGGAGCTGTTGATGCAGATGCAAAAACAGGTGATGGCGCCGGAATTATCACTCAGATCCCAATAAAACTGTTTAAGAAGGAAATAAATAGGCTTGGATATCGTATTTCCAATGATACGGACTTTGCTGTTGGGATGGTTTTCCTTCCAAAGGACAATCCTGTTGCTCAGGAACGATGCAAAACGATTGTTGAAGAGGTGATTGAGCATAACGGTTTGATTCTATTTGGGTGGAGGCCCGTTCCGGTTGATAACTCGGTTCTCGGAGATAAGGCTGCTTCAACAAGGCCTGAAATCTTACAGGTCTTAATTGGGCGAAAGGGAAATTTGTCAGACGATGCATTTGAAAGAAAGCTTTACATAGTGAGAAAGGAAATCGAACAACACGTGGCTAGAAAGGGAAAAGAAGGATTTTATATACCTTCATTTTCTCATCGCACCATAGTTTACAAAGGGCTTTTCGTTGCACCACAGCTCAGGCGTTTTTATGTCGATCTACAGAATCCTGATTTTGAAACTTGTTTGGCGGTATTCCATCAGCGTTATAGCACAAATACTTTTCCTAATTGGTTTCTTGCCCAACCCTTTAGAATGCTTGGACATAATGGTGAAATCAACACACTCCGGGGAAATCAAAACTGGACAAGGGCGAGGGAACCGGAACTTAAATCTCCCATTTGGAAAAAGAGGATTAAAAAGATCATCCCTATCATACAACCAGATGGTAGTGATTCAGCTAATTTGGATAATGTCCTTGAGTTGTTGGTAATGTCTGGACGCGATCTGAGACACGCAGTCACAATGTTAATACCAGAAGCATATGAGAATATGCAATTCATGAACCCTGCATTGAAGGGTTATTATGAATATCATTCATGTATTTCCGAGCCTTGGGATGGTCCTGCCGCAATAGCTTTTACTGACGGAAGGATAGTGGGTTCTTCTCTTGATAGAAATGGACTTCGTCCGGCTCGTTATATTGTTACAGATGATAATGTCATTATCATGGGGTCAGAGGTCGGAATGATTGATATTGAGCCTTCCAAAGTGGTCGAAAAGGGTAGGCTTGGGCCGGGAAAGATTATAGCCGTAGACACCTTCAAAGGTGTCCTTTTGAAGAATGAAGAGGTCAAACAGCAATTAGCGAGCCAGAGGACTTATAATGAATGGGTCCATAGGAATATGTTTGATACTGAATCTCTGAATCTGAGATCCAATTGGGAAGGCATAGGGCTTGTTGATGAGTCAGATTTAATTAAAGTTCAAAAGGTTTTTGGATATTCGCTAGAAGATTTGGAACGCATATTAGAACCAATGGTTATGAATGCCAAAGAACCCGTTGGATCGATGGGTGACGATACTCCACTCGCGGTTTTATCGAGGAAACCGCGACTACTTTTCACCTATTTTAAACAGAGATTTGCACAGGTGACGAACCCTCCAATCGATTCTCTCAGAGAGCAGCTTGTGATGTCCCTTGTCACCAGAATTGGTTCCAGAGGGAGTATCCTTGAAGAACAGGAGAATCATGCGAAGTTAATAAGGTTCCATAGTCCGATCCTCACCAATGCGGAATTGAAATGGATTAAAGAATTGAAACATCCTGATATAAGTTCCACTGTAGTCAGCGCCGTATTCGATAGCAGTAAGGGACCAGAGGAAATGGAAATCGAGTTAGAAGAGATTTGTAATTTAGCGTACAAATCGGTAGAGAATGGAAAGAATGTTCTGATTTTAAGTGATCGAAATGTAGGGGTAGATAAGGCGCCGATTCCTTCACTCCTCGCAGTGGGTGCGATACATCATCATCTCATTCGTAAGGGAGTAAGAATGAGGGCGAGCATTGTGGTTGAAACCGCGGAGGTAAGGGAGGATCATCATTTCGCCTGTCTAATTGGTTTTGGAGCAAGCTGTATAAATCCATACTTGGCATTTGAGAGTGTTGCTAACATGGTGAGTAGAGGCAACGGTATGGAAGAGGTTGGGCTCACAAAGGCCCTAGATAATTATAGGACAGCAGTCGAGAAAGGGATTCTGAAAATAATGTCAAAAATGGGCATATCAACAGTAGCTAGCTATAGGGGCGCACAGATCTTTGAGGTTCTTGGGATAAATAAATCAGTTATAGACAAATATTTTTGTGGTGCTGAATCCAGAATTAGGGGTGTCGGGTTGAGGGATATTGCAATTGATGTGCTTCGATTTCATGAAGCTGCATTCGACACAGAGGAGACAGGTCTGAGAGAAGTAGGCATCTATAGATTCAGAAAGGATGGCGAATATCATGGAACTAACCCAACTGTTTTCAAGGCATTGCATAAAGCTGCGAGAAGTGGAAAATATGAAGATTATAAAAAGTACAGTGAGGCGGTGGATAGTCGTCCCCCCATGTCTCTCAGAGATCTATTAGTTTTTAAAAAGAGAAAGCCTATTCCTCTCCACATGGTTGAGCCCGTCGAGTCAATAGTAAAGCGTTTTTGTGCACCAGGAATGTCGTTTGGTGCCCTCAGTGCTGAAGCGCATGAAACTGTGGCGATTGGAATGAATAGAATTGGCGCTAAATCGAGTAGTGGAGAGGGGGGGGAAAATCCAGAAAGGTTTCACCGCCGTCCCAATGGGGATTGGCCGAATAGTCTCATTAAACAGGTTGCTTCCGGTAGGTTTGGGGTTACTCCTGAGTATCTTGCATCTGCTAAGGAGCTCGAAATCAAGATGGCCCAAGGATCAAAACCTGGTGAGGGAGGCCAGCTTCCGGGAGCAAAAGTGAGTGCTGAAATAGCGAGAGTTAGGCATTCGGTACCTGGTGTTTCTCTTATATCACCACCGCCCCACCATGATATATATAGTATTGAAGATCTATCTCAATTAATCTATGACCTGAAGCATATAAATACGAGAGCAAAGGTAGCTGTGAAACTTGTGGCAGAAGCCGGTGTGGGAACGGTGGCAGCCGGGGTTGCCAAGGCCTATGCGGATGTAGTACATATAAGCGGGCATGAAGGAGGTACCGGGGCGTCACCCCTTGGCTCAATTAAGCATGCTGGTATTCCTTGGGAACTTGGACTTTCAGAGACTCAGCAGGTTCTTGTTCTAAATGACCTCAGGGGTCGTGTTGTTGTGAGAGTCGACGGTGGACTTAAAACAGGAAGAGACGTCGTAGTTGCCGCAATCCTTGGAGCGGAGGAATACGGATTTGGTACAGCTTCTCTTGTAGCAATAGGTTGTGTCATGGCTAGGCAGTGTCACCTCAATACTTGTCCTGTGGGCGTGGCTACGCAGAATCCCGAGCTCAGGGCAAAATTCCAAGGCTCTCCTGAACACCTTGTGAATTTTTTATTTGCAGTAGCACAGGAAGTAAGGGAAATACTTTCATCCCTTGGGTTCAGGAAGCTTGATGAGATAATTGGCCGTACTGAACTTCTTGACCCTAGGTATGACGCCGAACTACCTAAAACTAAAGACATTGATCTCAGTGCAGTATTAGCTGATCCTGATCCGAGTGGTGGTAAACCAAGACACCATATTAAAGAGAGAAATGATAGGGTAGATGCACCTCTCGACAACATCATTCTTCAAGACGCAATGGATGCAATTGCAGGCAAGGAGCCGGTTAGAATAAGATCTGAGATAAGGAATATTAATCGTACGGTTGGTGCTATGGTTGCTGGCGAGATCGCGTTTAGATATGGAGACAAGGGACTCCCAGAAGGGACAATAGAGATGAGCTTTATAGGTAGTGCAGGACAGAGTTTCGGGGCTTTTTCGATTAATGGTATGAGGTTAATGCTCGAGGGTGAAGCGAATGACTATGTTGGTAAAGGTATGCACGGCGGGGAAATTGTAATAAAGCCCCCGATTACCGCAAAGTTTCTTTCTCATAAGAATGTTATAATAGGCAATACAGTTATGTATGGTGCAACGGGTGGAGCGCTATACGCTGCCGGCTGTGCTGGAGAACGGTTCTGCGTGAGAAATAGCGGGGGTAATGCAGTGATAGAAGGCCTTGGTGATCATGGATGTGAGTACATGACTGGGGGTACCGTTGTAGTCCTAGGAGATACGGGAAGGAACTTTGGTGCCGGGATGACCGGTGGCCTTGCTTATGTTTTGGATGAGAATAATTCTATTCCTACGAAGCTTCATAGTCAGTTTGTAACTCATGAAAGGGTAATTGACCAAGAAGACATTGATATTATCAGATCCATGATTCGTAGGCATTATGAAGTTACTGAGAGCAGGAGATCGGGAGAAATTTTAAATAACTTTACACATTACCTACCGCTTTTCTGGAAAGTGATACCATTGGAAAGTATTAAGCCATTAGAAGCTCAAAAAAAGACTACTAAGGATGAAGTAAAGGTTGCAGTACTGAAGGATAAATCTCAACCAGCTGTTGTATCTGTAACGAACAATAGAGTCTCCGATCTTAAGCACTAGGTTAAGCTTGTTACGGGTTTTTTTCAGAGTTTCTCTGGCATTCGATGGCTTAAACTGTAATTAGAAATTTTAACAACTCTGATGATTAGTTTAAATGTTTACTTGTTGTTCTATGTAAGCTAATTTTTTCAAAACCCTTAAAATTTTTTCTACGCTTTCATCCATAGTCTCAATATTTGTTTCGACGGTTATCTCAGGCTGAAGTGGTTCTTCATAAGGGTCTGATATCCCAGTGAAATTAGTTATTTCCCCTGAAATTGCCCTTTTGTATAATCCCTTTACATCTCTCTTTATGCATTCCTCGATTGGACATTTGACATATATTTCAACGAATCTGCCAATCTCCTTTCTTGCTTCGTCTCTTATTTCTCTATAAGGCGATATTGCGCATGTAATCGCAACTCCTCCACATCTTGTAATTATGTTTGCGACATATGAGATCCTCCTTATATTCTCATCCCTGTCCTCTTTGGAAAAACCTAATCCCTTGGATAATCTTAATCTTACTTCATCGCCGTCCAAAACTTCAGTATGGAATCCCATATGAGTTAATCTAGTTTCAACCATTCTCGCTAGGGTTGATTTTCCGGAACTGGGTAGCCCAGTAAACCATAGAGTATAACCTTTCAACGCTATTCTCCTTTTAATTGACTCCGTTTGTTCGGTGATTTAAATGCTGAAAAAGGTAATTCAGTATGAATTTTAATTATGTTCTATCCATATATGATCTAAGCTGCTTTTTTCTTTAAAGTAGAATTGGCAAGTTTTTCTGCCTTTTCTATTCCATCCGTTGAAGCTGATATTAAATACAAGGATTTTTCACCTATCTCTAAAGTTAAGTTGAAGGCGTTATCAATTTCCTTCTCAGAATCTGCAATTGGATCTATTATTTTTTCTAAATATGTTTTTAAGGAATCCAATGTCCTTCTCCTTACTTTTCCATAACCCTTCACCATGCTCCCACTCTTTGCAACGAGGCATCCCAGTGCATAGTTTGTTTTGGAGTATCTCTCCACATATGCTGCATATTTTTTAATGTATGAATGTTCTTTCCTGAATCTGTAGGAATAAGGCCTAAATTTTTTGAGTTTTGTTAGAAACCATAGCCTCAAGCTCCCCAAAAATGAAGATGTCGTAGGAGATTGGGCAAAGGTTATCCTATTACTATTAGGCCAGATCTTTTTGAACAACCTATTATCTGTTAATTTTACGATCGGTGAGACCAAGACATTTGGTAGTAGTCCATAAATCTCTTCGGCATCCGGATTCAGGTAATCTATCACATGAAAAACTTGATCGTCACGCAATTGCATTTCCTTTTGTATGCGTTTAAATCTTTCTGGATTAATCTTAAGCTCGGCCACCCGAATTCCATCTTCATAACTCATCCAAAGGGCTAGGTTCTTTGCAAAAGCTTCGGTCAGCAAGAAGGAATTAGAACCCGAGTTTTTATCTATTTGGTAAATGTTCTTCAATGTATCTAAATAATTCTCTGCGTACCATATGTCTTGATAATCAGTAAGCCTATATAGAGCCTCTGCGAGAATTTCTCTTAACCTTTCGGGATATTCATTTTCAACTCTTAATAATAAGGAGAATAAGCCCTCTCGTTTACCAGGATCTACCTTAGCTAATTTTTCGCTTTTGAGTTCATCCCACTCTAGGTCTGATTTCACTAATGAGATTTTGTATTTATTTGATTTGATGTAGTCCCAACCTATTCTAAAAGCTTTGATGTTATTTTCAACCGCTATCCCCACTTGTGATATAGCTTTGAGAAAGCTAGCTTCTGCGATCGGTAACGATGCAGATGTACCCAGGGCCCCTAAGAGAATTGCGTTTATAGCCAGTTCATCCATTCCGTACTCTTTCGCAAGTGCAAGGGCGTCTAGACCAACAAATCTTGAAGAGAATGCGTTTGCCAGCTTGTGCAGGTTCTCATCGGAGTAAATACCGTTTGAAAGGGGCATTTTTTCGAGAGTTGAGTAAATCCTATGTGTGCTAGATACGATGGTTGTTTTATCTGATCCGTATCCGAGCTCTAAAACTCTTCCGAGTTCCAAAAACTCCTGGGCCAAAATTATATCAATGTCTCCCGGCAAAGGGTATTGAGAAAAAATTATTGGTTTTGGATCGGGTTTTACCTTTGAATAAGCTTCGAGATAGTACATTGTTGACCCCCCACGCTGCGACAGCCCGGGAAGTCCAACTCCTTGCACCTCGAATCCCTCAATCAGAAATAGTTGGACGAGCCATTCTGTAAGAACCCCTCCACCTTGACCTCCGACTGCTGGAATTAGGATCTTTATTAAATCAATATTTCTATCCATTATTTTCACACTTAAGATCAGGCAGATCGCCTTAAATCAATCTCAAGGTAGAAGGTACAGTCGATTATAACACTCTCGTAATCAGTTCGCCAATACGTTTTTTGAAATTAAGTGTAGCAGGATGCCGTTAAGTTTGGATTCAAACTTATCAATTAATGAAGGGTTATTTATTATTTCTACCTTGTAAAACGATGGACATAGAACAGCGGCATGAGCGATTTCTCCACATAGACCACATCCAACACAAGATTGCTCTATGTGTGCGATTGGATCATCCCTGAGGATCGACGGACTTTCCTTTAATGTAAGCGAGGGACAGCCATTATATCTCATACAGGAGTGGTCCCCCGTGCAGACATCAGGGTCCACACCCAGTTTTGCCTGCACCAATCTTTTTCCTGACTTTATCCTCTTGTCTATTAATTTTCTCTCTTTTCTGGTCTTCTCAAGTTGGCACTCGCCCTTTGAGATAATCACTCTAAGCCCTTCATTAGTTTCATATGCTTTTCGAAGAACATTCAAGGATTCCTTTAAATCGTACGGATCAACCTTCTTTATCCATTTAACTCCCGCCCCCTTTAGGGCTTTTTCAATATCCATGCCTACCCCTTCTTGCCTCATATTTTTTCCAGAAGCTGGATTTTCATGATGTCCTGTCATAGACGTCCAGAAATTTTCTAATATGATTAATATAGCATTCTGCTTATTATAAACGGCATTTGTTATGCTTGTTGTAAGACCACTGTGCCAGAAGGTTCCGTCACCCATAAAGGAAATTATTCTTTTGTTTGCCATCCGAGAAAGCGCTCCTGCGGAAGCAAGTCCGATGCCCATTCCTGTAATGGAATTACTAAGGTCAAATGGTGGGAGACCACTCATTGAATAGCAACCAATATCAGATGCATAATACGATTTGCCGTAATCCTCTTCCAGTATTTTTATAGCTGTAAATATTGGCCTTTCGGGACAACCGGTGCAGAATACAGGGTTTCTCTTTGTAACAGGTTCGTCTAAAAAGTGGGCGGCCCTTTCTTTATGTTTTGCTACATATTCGCTTTGTTCTTGTATTTTCTGCTTTTCCTGTGTTGATAAGGTGTTTTTTATAATAAAGGTGCCGACTCCCTGTGTAATGCGATCAGGCGTATATTCTCCTTCTATGGGAAGAATGTCTTTGCCAAAAATCTCAAGATCGAGTCTTGATCTTTGTGCTATAGACCTGATCTGCTCTTCAATAAGATTTGGCATCCCCTCTTCCACTATTAAGACTGCCTTTTTACCCTTAAGAAAGTTAATGATTTCATCGGGAACAAGTGGATTAGTTACATTCAAATTCAATATAGGGAACCTACCTTCACCATTGAGATTAGATTCACCTAAATTGTATAAACATCTTATCAAAGAGTTAAATATCATCCCGTGGGTAATTATTCCTATACTTTTATCTTCGCCTTGAAAAACCTCATTCAAGTTGTTATCTACTATAAATTTTCTTGCAGCAGGGATCCGTTCATGGAACTTTTTTCTTTCGTGTTCGAAAGTATATGGCGGAAGGGGGATCTTATCCAGATCCGTAATCAGGTCGTCTAGTGGGTTTAATGTGCTGATTTTTGGCACAACGTTATTTTTACACTTAATCTTATTCCTTATGTGTGCAATCCTCGTGGATAGAAGAAACATCACTGGCATGTTGGAATATTCAGAGAGTCCAAATCCATATTCCACCATCTTTGCGACATGTTGCAGGTCTCCTCTCGGGTCGATCACCGCTAGGGTGGATTTTAATGCAAACGGAAGTGCTTTTTCTGCAACACAAGTGCTGTCACAACCATAGTCTTCTCCAACAACTATCATTGCACCACCGGTTACACCCGACGAGGATATATGGGCTAACGCATCGGAGGCGACATTAGTTCCAACTATTTTCCAGTTTGCAGACCCACGAATTGGGTAACTTATTGAAGCAGAAAGTAGAGCAGCCGCCGATGCTTCGTTACCCGAGCTATCAAAGTAGATTCCCCTATTTTTTAGTACTGGTTCGTAAGCGTCGGAAATTGCATCGATTATTCCAGCGGTTGGGGAGCCAGGGTATCCTCCTAGATAGCTGACCCCGGATTGAAGGAATGCCTTTAATATTACCAGTGGGGTGTCACCATAGAGTGTTTTTCCTTCACCGTAGTTTAATTGTCCTATTATCTCTTTTGAATAACTACTTCCCATTTCTCGCCTTGCCAAATTGGCTATTATTGCCGATTCATAGTTCTATAGACTTTACCAGAAAATGGTTTGAGATACTAGGGTGATTAATTCTCAAGGTTTTATCCTACATCTTTCGCTTTAATTGAGTCACAAAAATATCTGCCTGTCTTGTTGGTTCAGGTAGTCTAAAGCCAATTGTGCATTTAAGCGTGACTTCTATTGATGTCTTCAAATCAATTTTATGCCCTATCGAAACAAATACCGGCTTTATCCCTCTTTTTGTTCTTAACACGGCTCCTATCGATTCTCCACTATTTGAGTTTAATTCTGTCCAGTCCCCTTTCATATCTCCTGGCTCATCGAACTTACCATATAGTCTCGTTTTTGCTACTCCAATTGTCGGGATATCTAGTATCACCCCTACGTGGCTTGCGATCCCACACCTTCTGGGGTGAGCAATTCCCTGTCCGTCGACCATAAGTATGTCGGGCTTCCGTTTGAGTTGTTTCAAGGTTCCAATTATCGCTGGGCCTTCTCTAAAAGCAAGGAGTCCGGGAATGTAAGGAAATACTACCCTTACGATAGCAGAAGATCTTTCAATTTCTATAAGCTCAGGAAATGAGTACACTAAGATGCCACATATGTGTTGTTTTCCTCCATGAATTTGTGCGAGGTCTACTCCTGCAATCGTCTTTATTTCTCGAAAACCATTCTGTTTTATAACCCTTTTCTGGAGCTCCCGCTGAATTGCCAATGCCTCTTCATATAGGGGTTTATACTCAGGGTCGGTAATCCTTTCGAGATTAATGAGCTCCATATTTTTCACTGATCAATCTTTTGAATCTAGGGGCATAAATAATTTCGAAGGCGTCTTCCTTGCCGGGAAAGAGCCTTAATGCGTAGTTTTTGACCTTAATATAATGCTCCAGGGCTTCTTCGCGAGTCATGTTCGCTTGGTATATCAAAGATAGGGTGAGATCAACCATAAACCTCAGTCTTCTGATCTTTTTATTCTCTTCTTTTATTTCCAGGGGAGAGGGGTCTTGCAGTTTCATTTGTCAGAGTTTTTGAAAACGTGAGATATCAATTCATTATTATATATTTTGGAAGAGCATATTCAAAACTTATCGTTTTAAATTTTAAAATTCAGTGACTGCTACATCTAGCGATGGTAATAAGATTAACAAGCCAGGGATAACATTGCGAGATTACATATCTTTAGATTTTCTTGAACAACTTATAAGATTTAGATAGATTTAAGGGCATGCGTCTCAGAATGGCCTTCATCATGGACCCGATTCATACAATTCATATCGACAAAGATACTACATTTGTCTTTATGCTCGAATCACAAGAGAGAGGGAATGAGATTTGGTATACTGAGCTTAAGGATATTTTCGTAAGAGACGGCAGGGTTTGGGCCACCGTTTCGGAGATCAGTTTAAAGCGGTCAGCCGATTTTTATAAATTGGGTAGAGTAGATACTGCTCCTCTTGAGAGCTTTCACGTTGTTTGGATGAGGAAGGACCCCCCCTTTAGTTTAGACTACCTATACGTCACATATTTTCTCAGCTTGATTGATCCCGGCTCAACTCTTGTTATCAATAATCCAAAGGGGATAAGGGAATCAAACGAGAAGTTATACACACTCTACTTTCCTGAGATTATTCCGCCGAGTCTTGTTGCTAAGGATATAGAATACTTAAGGGATTTTGTTAGTGAGGTTGGGGGGGAGATGGTTGTAAAACCACTAGACGGCCACGGTGGTGAGGGGGTTTTTTATGTGAGAGAGGGTGATAAAAACGCTAACGTTATTCTTGAGACAGTCACTGAGTTTGGGAGTCGATATGTACTCGCTCAAAAGTTTATAAGAGAGGTTTCAGAGGGAGACAAGAGGGTTGTTCTATTGAACGGCGAACCCCTAGGAGCTGTTCTTAGGATTTCCAAACCTGGCGGTGAGTTTAGGTGCAACTTTCACTCAGGAGGAAGCCCCCATAAATCGAAGCTTGAGGAGAGAGATTTGCATATTTGCGAAACCTTGGCTCCAAGGTTAAGGGAAGATGGGCTCTATTTTGTAGGCATAGATATTGTTGGAGGGTATCTGACGGAAATAAACACAACCAGTCCGACAGGGGTACAAGAAATAAATAGACTAGATGAGACTAAGTTGGAAACACAGGTCTTAGATTTTGTTGAGGAAAAATGTCAAAGGGCCAAACTTGAAATTGGTCATAAGAATTAAGGTCTAAGTCAAATCTATTCTTATGGATGTGATGACTGATCCACGGTGTTAAAATTATATTACGGTCAATCAGCCGTAGAGCATTAATCAGAGTGGGTTTAGATGCTCCATAAATCAAGGGATAAATAGATGAAAATCACAAGAGAAACTGTTTTACATGTTGCTGAACTGGCAAGGTTGGAATTCCAAGAGAATGAGCTTGATAAGTTTCGAGAACAACTAGAAAATATTCTTGGTTATATAGAAAATCTAAATAAGCTCGACACCTCCGGCGTAGAACCAACTTATCACGTATTAGAGATTAGCACTCCCCTAAGAAGGGATTTAGTTGAACCATGGCTTAGCGTCGATCAGGCTTTAGAGAACTCTCCGGATAGAGAACATGATTTCTTCGCCGTTCCCAAGGTAATAGAAGGCTAAGGAGAAACAAATGGATCTGCCGTTTCTTACGATACGAGAGGCTTCTGATTTAATAAGGGAGAGAGAAGTTTCCTCCGCTGAACTTACAAAATCCGTATTGAGTCGGATCGAGAAGCTTGATAGCAGACTGAATTCATATATAACCGTTCTCAGAGATCAATCTATTAAGTCTGCAGAAGAGGCCGATAAACAGCTTGCTTCTGGTAATTATCAGAGTCCGCTACATGGGATACCAATTAGTATCAAGGATATATTCGTCATGAAGGGTGTGCGAACGACTTGTGGCTCAAAGATTTTGGAGAGTTTTGTGTCTCCCTATGACTCGACTGTTACAAAAAAACTCAAAAATGCGGGAGCAATAATATTGGGGAAAAGCAATATGGATGAGTTTGCCATGGGTTCATCTACTGAAACTTCATATTTTGGTCCTACAATGAATCCTTGGGATCTGGAAAGGGTTCCAGGAGGCTCTAGTGGGGGTTCTGCTTCTGCAGTTGCAGCTTCACTTTGCCTTGCTTCAGTCGGAACCGATACAGGTGGGTCAATCAGGCAGCCCGCAGCCCTCTGTGGCGTCGTCGGTATCAAACCTACTTATGGTAGGGTGAGCAGGTTTGGTATGATTGCGTTTGCATCTTCCTTGGATCAGGGGGGGCCTATAGCAAAATCAGTCGAGGATGCCGCGATTATGCTGAGATTAATCTCAGGGGGTGATTTTAGGGATTCGACCTCCGTAAATATTTCTGTTCCGGATTACAGGGAATGCCTTAAAGATGATATTAAGGGTATAAGGATAGGGGTTCCTAAAGAATATTTTGTTAAGGGAATAGATGGCGAGGTTGAGCAGGCAATAAGAAATGCTATAGCATTGGTTGAAGATCTTGGTGGCGATGTAGAGGAGATTTCGCTTCCCCACACAGAGTACGCGGTTTCAGCTTACTACATCATTGCCCCTTCCGAGGCCAGCTCAAACCTGGCAAGGTACGATGGGGTCAGGTATGGCCTTCGAATGACTGAAGGTAAGAACCTTATTGATATGTATAAGGAAACGAGAGCTGCCGGATTTGGTGACGAAGTTAAAAGAAGAATAATGATAGGTACTTACGGGCTATCTGCTGGATATTACGATGCCTACTATTTGAAGGCCCAGCGTGTTAGGACCCTCATAAAAAGGGATTTTGAGGAAGCCTTTAAAAGCGTCGACGTAATCGTGACACCGACATCCCCGGAACCTGCTTTTAGGATCGGTGAGAAAAGTGACGATCCACTTAAGATGTATCTTTCAGATATTTTTACGATCCCCTGTAACCTCGCAGGGCTTCCCGGCATCTCCATCCCGTGTGGGTTTACGTCAAGTGGTCTTCCAATAGGTCTGCAAATCCTTGGGAAGCCATTCGATGAAGAAACAATATTACGGGTAGCCTATGCTTACGAACAACACACAAATTGGAGGGAAAGAAGAAAACCCCCAATTTAGAAGGAAACTTCCTGCCACCGAGAACACAGAGAATATATAAGCCAAAATTTGACGTATAATTTATGTTAGTAAATTTTGATTCAACTCATAAATCGGGTCAGCGGGGTTTTTCCAAGGGTGTTTAATTTACAATTTAGCAAAGGCGGACACTGAGATAGTGGAGGATAGATTAACGCAAACTATTATTGGCGCGGCGATTGAAGTCCATCGTGTCTTAGGGCCAGGGCTTCTCGAATCTATTTATGAGTATGCTATTTGTCATGAATTAACGCTGCAAAATATTTTCTATGAAAGGCAAGTTGCGGTTGATGTGGTATATAAAGGGAACGTTATTCATGGCCAAAGATTGGATTTACTGGTTGGAAATGAAGTCATAGTTGAAATCAAGTCTTTGAGTGCCCTACCGGATGTAGCGACCGCCCAAGTGCTGTCATATTTAAAGTCCACTGGTTTGAAGCGAGCATTACTCATAAATTTTGGTGAAAGAAGATTGGTTGATGGTATAAAAAGAATATCTCTATAATCTCTGTGTTCTCGGTGGCAAAAAAGGGAGGTGAAAATGTCGGAAAAGAAAAAGGTGTGTATGATTTGTGGAAAGCCGTCAGAGGTTTCAATCTGCGATGCGTGCAAGGCCCAAATTCAGGGAGAGGCCCTGGACAAGAAACGAAAGATTGAAAAACAAGTTAGAGTTGGTCCCGAGGTTGAGAAGGAAAAAATAATTAAGCATAAGAAATGATTCAATATAATTTTCAAGAATTTAATTCTGAGAATTCATTTAAACTTAAGACCACAGGTTTTGG
This sequence comes from Thermodesulfobacteriota bacterium, assembly GCA_036397855.1. Taxonomy (NCBI): domain Bacteria; kingdom Pseudomonadati; phylum Thermodesulfobacteriota; species Thermodesulfobacteriota bacterium. The sequence goes on from DASWID010000123.1 coordinate 39,134, forward strand.
TAAACTCACGATAAAAGTGGAATGGATAGTCTGGTTAAAACCGTTCACCCGGAGCCTGTCGAAGGGTGGTGTTACGTCCTCTACTCAGGAAGTGGGATCTATGCTTCCATGTGTAAATTAATAATCCTAGATTGGAGTATGGGTTCTACGCAAGAAGTACACTCAAATCAATCCCTTTTCCTTTTAAGGGGAAGGTGAGGATGGGGTGCGAGATCAAAGTAATAATAAAGAGTGGTATTTGATTCTAGGAATCCTTCCAAATCCTCAATACTTCCTTATAGACTTTATTTCTTGGGAGTTTTAACTTCAGTGTAAGTTCTTCAACCGTATCCTTTAAACTAAAGCCTCCTTCTCTATGCATTCTGATTTCTTTCTCTAGTTCATCAATTGATGCCTCTTCATTCATATCCTTATTGCCCTCAACGACTACTGTAAATTCGCCTTTTATTACTTTTTTCTTCTTCAAAATCTGAATCACGCTTGAAATCTTTCCTCTAATCGTTTCTTCGAACATTTTGGTAAGTTCCCTACTTAGAGAAATGTGTCTATCTCCTAGAATTTCAACCGTATCGTTTAGTGTTTCTAAAACTCGTCTTGGTGATTCGTAGAAAACAAATGCGTGCCTGACCTCCTGAATTTCTCTGAGAAATTCTCTTCGTTTACTTTTTATTTTTGGAATGAAACCAAAGAAGCTAAAACTCGATGTCGGAAGGCCTGATATACTTATTGCTGCTATTGCAGCCGTAGGCCCTGGGATACTAATCACGTCGATTTCATTTTCAGAGGCAATTTTGACGAGTCTAAATCCTGGGTCAGAGATGCCCGGGGTGCCGGCATCAGAAACCAAAGCGATGTTCTTGCCAGCTCTTAATTGCCTTAGGAGTTCTCGTGCTTTCTCCTTCTCATTGTGCTCATGATAGCTCGTAAGGGGTTTCTTGATCTCATAGTGAGAAAGGAGCTTTCGGGTATTTCTAGTGTCTTCACAAGCGATGAGATCGACTTTTTTCAGAATCCTGATGGCCCTTAGCGATATATCCTCAAGATTCCCAATGGGCGTTGATACAACATAAAGCTTTCCTTTCATTTGCATCCTGCATCGTGCATCATGCATCGTGATATGGCGGAGGGCGAGGGATTCGAACCCCCAAGTCCTTGCGGACGCCTGTTTTCAAGACCTATTGAGTGCATATTCGTAACATTCCAGAATCGTTAAAATATTTCTAATTCACCTTTAATAAACGATTTCCATCTATTCCATATGGTCTATTGATTCTGTATGGTGGCAAGAATTATGGATGGTTCTTAGAAAATGCTTAGAAAGGATTGACTTTAATGAAT